>CABTZC010000068.1 GCA_902489185.1 uncultured Brevibacterium sp.
CTTGCCTTACTGGTTCATCGCTGGACGTGTTCTCCAACAGCATGGGATCAGCGGCTCCACTCGAACAGTAGCCGCCACCGCGCTTGCCGCTATTCCCCTCACCGTAGGTGTCCACTTGATCTCCGCTGCACTGCTTCGAGAAGGCTCACTCGGCCCCGCACGTGAACGTGACAATCGCTTCACACCGCGCCGCCCCAACCAGTGCTGACAACCAGCTCTAACACCTCAAAACACACAACAAGCGGCCCCGCGCAACACTCTGCGCAGGGCCGCTCGCTTTAAAGCACAACTTAGAAGTGCTGGTTGAGAAGCTCTTCAGCCTGGCCTTCCCACTTTGCGTAAGCGTCAGGGAAGGCGGAAACCTGAACTGCCTGAGCAGCGTCACCTGGTGCCATCTGCTCCCAACCCTGGATCTGCAGAAGACCGTTCGGCGATACTTCAGGGTTCACACCGTAGAAGGACTTGGCAGCAAACACTGGGTCCTGAATCTGTTCAGGGGTACCCCATCCTGCCGACGGGCGCTGCTGGAACAGACCCAAGGAGTCGCGGTCACCGTAGTTGACGTTAATGAGGTTGGACTCCTGGGATGCGGCCATGAGAGCAATCTTGATGCCCTGGCGGCTAATACCGTTGTCCTTACCCACCTGAATGATGGTCTTTGCGTTCTCAACCTGTTCTGGGCTGAGATCAGCAGCGGCGACAGCCTCCGCGTCTGGGAAGGCCGGCTTGGTACCTTCGGTTGCCATTGCTGGCCCCGTAGCCAGGAAGCCTGCAGCGAGAATTCCGGTTGCAATCGCGGTGCTCGTTGTGATGCGGGTAATTGTCTTCACGATCTTCGCTCCTGTCATGGATTGTTCTCGTACTCTGGCCCCCAGTTCGCGTCATCTGCAGCGCTGGTCATGTGAAGAGTTCTCATGTTGAACTGCCGGGGAAGTCGAGAAACCGAATCTCGGAGCCACTACCCACGCTCACACAGGTCACGGGGCTCAACAACCGGTTTTTAGTCAAAGGAATATCACTGTTCCTTGGCTAAACAATGACTGTCCGAAACCAGAATCACCACCGTGCACGGCTCACACATGCGCGACACACCCGAAAGCCCATCACATTTTGAGATGCTCCCTGGCCTTCACCTGAAAATTGTCCTCACCTTCAGTGAATCCCTCACCCGCGTAGGCTTGGACACATGAACCTCACCGTCACAACGACCTCGGGCATTTTCGAAGGCACCACCTCACGCGACACCCGACGCTGGACCGGAATCCCCTACGCGCACCCGCCGGTGGGAGCAGACAGGTTTCAGGCGCCTCGGCCATTTGAAGCCACCACAGACACCGACCCCCTCCCCGCAACGCGGTTCTCCAACCCTGTCCCCCAGTTCAACCCCATGGGCGACGGACCCAAACGCACAGAGGACCCCAACTGGCTGACCGTCAACGTGTGGGCGCCACTCGAACCGGTTGAAAACGCCCCGGTCATGGTGTGGATCCACGGGGGCGCGTATGTGGAAGGCTCGGCGGCGAACCCACTGTACATGGGTGCGGTGTTTGCGCAGATGGGAGTGGTGTTCGTGTCGGTGAACTACCGGCTGGGCATCGAAGGTTTCATGGAGTTCCCGGACGCGCCGTCGAACCGTGGCCTGCTCGACCAGGCGCAAGCGTTGCGGTGGGTGCGGGCCAACGCTCAGGCCTTTGGCGGGGACCCAGCAAACGTGACGGTCTTTGGGGAATCTGCCGGCGCGGGCTCCATCCACTGCCTGCTGGTCATGCCGGAAGCCAAGAGGCTGTGCGACCGCGCAATCCTCCAGAGCCCACCCGCCATGGTGTTGGAAAAGGAATTGGCGCAGGACGTGACCGCAGAACTCGCCACCCACGCCACCCAGATGGGCCTGCCCGTCACGGAACCCACCGCACAGTCCTTTGCCAACCTCACCCCTGAGCAGGGCGAAGAACTCATGGTCGCGTTTTCGCAGGGGCAGGGCCGGTATTTCCCGAGGTGGGGCAAGGCGGCCGCGTTCACCCCGCCTCTGGTTCCGGTGGTCGACGGCACCGTGTTGCCCGCCGACCCGTGGTCCCTGCCCCTCCCTGACGGGGTGGATGTTCTACTGGGGCACACGCGCGACGAGTTCCGACTGTTCACCAACCTGATGAACGGCGAGGTGACCAAGGAGCGTGCGTATGAGCGGGTCGGCATGGTGGGACCCGGCTCGAAACTCCTGGAGGACGCGCAGGGCACCGGGAACTTTGAGGCAGCCCAGTCACAGGCGCGCGAACTGAGCATGAAGTACATCAAGGCTCTGGGCGATGTCACCCCTGAGCAGCTGTTCGAATGGGTCCAAACCGACTACATGTTCACCGTGCCTACCCTGCTGGTCGCAGATGCCGCGCAGAAACGTGGCGCACCCGCGTACTCGTATCTGCTGGCCGTCGACCCCGACGGTGGCATGGGTTCACCCCACGTGGCCGACCTTCCGCCGCTGTTCGACTCGTTCCGCTCCTTCCACGGCCAAATGCTGTACCCACACCCAACCGAGGCGGACCACGCGCTTGGCCAGCGCATGCGCGAGGCGTGGGTTCAGTTCGCGCGCACCGGCGACCCGGGTTGGGAACCCTGGACGCGCGAACAGCCCACCACCCGGATCTTTGGCTACGAGGACCGCACGTGCCCACACCCGTTCATGGATCGGTTCAGAGCCTTTGACCATGCTCCTTCCCGCGCTTTACCCTTACTGGGTAGTAACGAAAGGGCCTCATGACCGAACCCAACAACACATCCCCAGAAGAGCAGCCGGGCTCGCGGCCTCAAACGCAGGAAGACGCGCAGGCAGAACAAGAGCAGTCGCAAGAAACTGACCCCCGCCCACAGTCGTTCAAAGATCTGAAACCCTGGGAAGGTGAGGCCCGCACTGGCGACAAGGTTCTCCTGTGGTTCCTCTTCGGGGTACCCGCCTTCTACATGGTGCTGTTGCCGTTCCGCCCCTTCCTCATCGCGAAAATCCCCACCGTGCTTGCCCTCATCACTGGTGCTCGCACGGTCATCGCGGGTGCCGGAGCCTTCGCCGCAGTCGAAGGCCGTTCACTCACCCTGGTGATCCTTGCCGGGCTCTTCGGCATGCTGAAGTTCGACTGGCTGTTCTGGCTGGCCGGCAAAATGTGGGGCGAAGGTGTACTCAGGCTGTACGCCACGACCCCTGCACAGAAGCGCCAGTTCGACAAGATCAAAAGCATGCCACGGTGGCTGCTGTACCTCATGCTGTTCTTCAGCCGTTTCCCCGGCGTTCCCGGCCCCATCATCGCGCTCATCGCGGGTTGGAGCCGCGTGCGTTTTCTGCCGTATTTCCTTGTCACAGCCGCTGGGGCACTTGTCATGTCCATCGCGCTCGCCGCGTTGGGCTACGTGATTGGCCAGCCTGCCGTCGACGTCCTCAAAATCGTCGACAAGTACGCGATCTTCATTTCGCTTGCACTGATCTTTGGACTCGTTGCATGGTCCAGCATCCGCAGCAACAAGAAACGCCAGGCGTCCTAAACGCGCGCTGATTCGCGCAGTCCTGCGCGCATTTCCGCCCGCCTGCTGGCAAACCCTACCCTCTTTGGCTCCGCCTACCCTCTCTGAGCCAAAGCGAACGGCAGCACCGCGGTGGCTCCCGCCTCCCGTAGCAAGCGTCCGGTGATGGCGAAGGTCCAGCGGGAGACGACCTCGGCGTCCACCAACAACACCGCCCGCCCGTTCACGCGCGCCGCCAACTCCGGGCTCACCGCGAAGGCGTCGTGGAGGTTTTTCACCCGGAAAGGCGAGTTGACGTCCGGACTGCCGGGGTCTTTCAACGCGTCCAAGGCTCCCGCATACTCCATGCGCCCGGTGGTGGCGATGCCACGGGCCAGGGATTCGACCGTGTTGGGGCGGGTGAACCCGGGCACGGCAACAACAACCTGCGGCCGAGGTGGCGCACTGCTTCCTGCGCCACTTCCGTTGGCACCTCCCTCGCCTCCAGTGGCTTTCCACCCCCACTGTGCAAGGACTTGGGTGACCAGCTGGCCGATGTGGTTGGGGATCGGCTGGTCGGGCGCGCCGGGTGCCAGGTATTCGCGCAACACTTGCCCAGGCCCCAGGTCACTGAGTCGGGCAACGGCGCGCCCCGGCTCACACTGCTGACCAGCAGGGATTTTGCCGCTGAGGTTCACGCCGATCCGGTTCAGGTGCGCCGGCCACTGTTTGCGCGGTTCAATGGTGAGCCCCACCCGGTCGAGTTCACTGCGGGCCACGGTTTGTGCTTGCGCGCTCACGGTGTCGTTCCACCACACGCCAGCACACGTGTCGCACCGCCCGCACGGCACAGCCGTTTCGTCGTCCAACGTCCCCGCCAAGAACACCATGCGGCACTGGGTGGTCTTTTCGTAGGCGAGCATTTCGCGGGCCTCATCAGCCCTGGTCTGGGCCACGGCCCCGTAACGCCCAGCGTCATACGTCCACGGCACCCCGGTGCGCACGTATCCCCCGCGCACGCGCTGGGCCGCCCCGTCGACCGTGAGCACTTTCAGCAGCAGTTCCAACCGGTTGCGTTTGATGCCCACCAGTGGTTCCAGCGCGGGCACGGACCGTGGTTCGTCGCCCAGCGCGTCTAGCACCGCGGTGGCGTCCTGTTCGTTGGGCATGGTGGCGTTGGCGAAGTATTCCCACACGTTTTCGTCGTCGTGCCCGGGTAGCAGGAGCACGTCCGCGGAGTCGGTCGCGCGCCCGGCGCGCCCCACCTGCTGGTAGTACGCGACGGCTGAGCTGGGCGCACCCACGTGGATGACGAACCCCAAGTCTGGTTTGTCGAATCCCATCCCCAGCGCCGAGGTCGCCACCAGCGCCTTCAGCGCGTTCCCCTTGAGCGCGTCCTCGAGTTCGATCCGTTCTTCCGGGTCTGTGCCACCGGTATAGGCGGCGACTGTGTGGCCCGCGTGGGTGAGCGCCGTGGCGATGTCTTGGGCCGCGGATTTGGTGAGCGTGTAGATGATTCCACTGCCGGTGAAGTCGTTGAGGTGTTCGGTGAGCCACGCGATTCGGTGGGCCGCCGAGGTGGTCTTAGCTACCCCTAAGCGCAGACTGGCGCGGGACAGGGGTCCACGGATGACGCGGGTGTTGTGACCTAACTGGGCGGCGACGTCGTCGACCACACGGGAGTTAGCGGTGGCGGTGGTGGCAAGCACAGGAGTGTTGGCTGGCAGGTGCTCCAGGAGTGCGCCGATTCGGCGGTAGTCGGGCCTGAAGTCGTGTCCCCAGTCTGAAATGCAGTGTGCTTCGTCGACCACGATCATGCCCAGCGTGTTTTCTAACGGGGTGAGTACGGTGTTGACGAACGTGGGGTTGGTGAGGCGTTCGGGCGATATGAGGAGTACGTCCACATCGCCGGCGCTCACCTGGTGCATGACGTCGTCCCATTCGGTGGCGTTGGCCGAGTTGATGGTCAAAGCCTTTACCCCAGCCCGCGTGGCTGCGTTCACTTGGTCACGCATGAGCGCAATCAGCGGAGAGATGATGAGGGTGGGGCCCGCGCCTTGTTCGCGTAGCAGGCGAGCGGCCACAAAGTACACAGCCGACTTACCCCACCCCGTGCGTTGCACCACCAGCACGCGGGAACGCTGATCCACCAGAGATTCGATGGCCTCGAATTGGCCGTCACGGAACTGGGCATCAGGGTTGCCCGTGAGTTCGGTCAGGATTTCGCGAGCCCTCTGGTGCAGGGGCTCAGATGCTGTCATGTGGTTCCTCCCGGTTATGACCAAACTACTCACCACACTACTCACGAATTGCTTTCCTCTGGCTACAGGGCTATGTTTATCCACAAGTTCCGGGGACGGTGAAAGTCCGTACCGGCGGTTACAGTCCGCGACCTGAAACATATGTTTCGGCTGACTCGGTGCAATTCCGAGACCGACAGTTACAGTCTGGATGGGAGGAACTTGTGGGTGCTTAGCACCCCTTTTCGGGTACCCGTACCCACGCGACCCTGATGGTCGGTGGAAACTACGGGACACCTCGGCCTTCCATCATCCCGGTGTAGTCGGGAGGTCAGATGGAAGCTCTTCACTCAGCCACACGCGCAGCCCTTGACGCCGCAACCCGTGGCGTCCGCGGCGCAAATCCTCTGGTAGGCGCAACAGTGCTGTGGGACGACGGCACGTTCACCACCGGCTACCACGCAGGCGCAGGCACCCCGCACGCGGAACCTGACGCAATCCACAACGCTTCTCCACGCTCAACAACCGGGGCCACCCTAGTTGTCACGCTCGAACCCTGCTCCCACACCGGACGCACCGGCCCGTGTACCCAAGCCATCATCGACGCTGGCATCACACGGGTCGTCATCGCCAGCCGTGACCCCAACCCTCAGGCTTCGGGAGGCGCCCAGATCCTCACCGAGGCGGGTGTGGAGGTCCTGTTCCTCAACAACCTCGGGCCCCAATGGGCGCACGATCTGACGACCCGCGCACACAACCTCAACGCCCGCTGGTTCACGGCCATCACACACAACCGGCCGTTCATCACCGCGAAGATTGCGCAGAGTCTGGACGGGTGTGTGGCTGCTCGCGACCGCACGAGTCAGTGGATTACGGGGCCGGAGTCACGTGCGCACGCGCATCTGACGCGCGCCCGGGTGGACGCAATCGCGGTAGGCACCGGCACGGCCCACGCCGACAACCCGCGCCTGACCGCCCGGTCTGGTGCTGCCGGGCAGGCTGGCACTGACCTCGGCTCCCCGTATCAACCCATCCCCGTGGTCTTCGGGTCAACGCCCCTACCTGCGGACTCGCACCTCGCCCGCAACCCGCGCACGCTCACGTACACGGAGGTTGGTGCGGGGTTGCGTGACCTCCGCCGCCGAGGTGTTTCCCACCTTCTCGTGGAAGGCGGCCCCACGCTGATGGCCCACTTTCTGCAACACGATCTGGTCGATGAACTCCACGTGTACACCGCGCCACTGCTGCTAGGCGACGGGATCCGCTCCCCCCTCAACGTGGACACTTTGGCTCACGGCCTCAGATTTGTTCCCGATGCCCCGCCTGAAGCGCTGGGCTCCGATACCTTTACCCGCTTCATGAAAGAGGTGTGATGTTTACAGGAATTGTGCAAAAGGTAGTGCCGGTTCATGCCGTGGAGCACCGTGACGGTTATGCGCGGATCGTGCTGGACACCGGGGAGCTCACTGCGGACCTGCCACCGGGCGGTTCGCTAGCGGTCAACGGCGTGTGCCTGACAGAAACCGAATCGCCCGCGAGCGCCAGCCGTTTCACGGCTCACGTCATGGAAGAGACCCTGCGGCTCACCAACCTGGGTGGCCTAGGGGCTGGTTCTTTCGTCAATGTTGAGCGGTGCTTGGCCGTGACGGACAGGTTGGACGGTCACATTGTGCAAGGTCACGTGGACGCTGTGGGAGAAGTACTCGCGGTCACGGAACTGGCCGGCTCCCGAATTGTGCGCGTCTCCGTTCCCGAGCGTTTAGCACCGCTCATGGCAGTGAAAGGGTCGGTTGCGCTCAACGGGGTGAGCCTCACGATCACCGCGGTCAGTGACGCTAGCCCTCGGGCCGGGGAGGCATCTGCCCACTGGCTTGAAGTGTCCCTGATCCCCGCCACGTGCGAAAACACCACCTTCGGAACAGCCCAAGTGGGCGACCTGGTCAACATCGAAGCCGATGTTGTCGCCCGCTACACCGCCCGCCTCAACCAGTTTGGTACGACAAAGGAAAACTCATGACTGAACTCGACTCAATCGACCACGCCATCGCCGAACTCACACGGGGCCGCCCCATCGTGGTGGTCGACGATGAGGACCGCGAAAACGAAGGCGATCTCATCATGCCCGCCCACACCGTCACACCGGAGTGGATGGGGTTCATGGTGAGGCACACCTCGGGCGTTATTTGCGTACCCATGCTGCCTGAACGGGCAGCGGAACTGGGCTTGCACCCCATGGTGGCCAACAACCAGGACCCCAAAGGCACCGCGTACACGGTCTCCTGTGACGCAGCCGCCGGAGTTTCGACCGGCATCAGCGCCGCCGACCGCGCACACACCGCAAACCTGCTGGCCAGCCCGGGCTCAACGACCTCGGACTTCACCCGCCCCGGCCACATGTTCCCGCTCATCGCCAAGCCCGGTGGGGTACGCGAACGCAACGGGCACACGGAAGCCGGTGTCGAGTTTTCGCGCCTGGCCGGATTCGAACCCGTGGCGGTGATTGCAGAAATCGTCCACGACGACGGTTCCATGATGCGCACCCCTGATCTGCGCAGGTTCGCTGACCAGAACAAACTCGCGCTCGTGTCCATCCACGACCTGACGCTTTGGCTCAATGCCCATGGCGCAACCCCGCACCCGCTCACCGGGCAGTGCAAGGTGACTGACACCTCGGCGGTTGACCTACCCACCCCGTGGGGCACGTTCTCCATGCGCGCGTGGACCGGTCCCAGCGGCGCGGAACACGTGACCTTGGAACGGCCCGGAGGCCAGCAGGACGCGCCTCTTGTTCGGGTGCATTCGGAGTGCGTGACCGGCGACGTTTTCGGGTCCATGCGCTGCGACTGCGGTGAACAGCTGCACGAATCCTTGCGCTTGATCAGCGAACATGGCGGGCTGCTGGTGTATGTGGGCGGGCACGAAGGCCGCGGCATTGGGCTGGCGAACAAGGTTCGCGCGTACGCGCTCCAGGATGCGGGGTTGGACACTTTGGATGCGAACACTCGGCTTGGCCTGCCTGCTGACGCGCGTTCCTACGCCGAGGCCGCCGCAGTTGTGCGCGCCTGCGGACTGACCCGGGTGCGGCTTCTGAC
>CABTZC010000069.1 GCA_902489185.1 uncultured Brevibacterium sp.
AAAATCTCCCGAAACACTCGGGAGATTTTCACATTATATCATTAAATTTTAAAATCTTTGTGAAGTCTTAGTATTTCGACAAGCATACCATCACGATATTTTGCGAGTGATTCGTGAGTGTTGCCTATGTCCGCCGGTCTGTTTTTGATTGCTTCGTGAACTCCGTCGACTGTTTTCTTCTTGATGTCGTCTGTGAATTTCGTCCATGTAGCGGCATCTTCAAGCCAAGTTTCCATCGAAGGTCCGATATGGTCGAGTAAACCTTGAAGTCCGTGTTCACCGCCGCCTAGTTCAAATATTTGTCCAGGACCCATTTCGAGTTCTCGTCCTTACCGTGGTGCACGATCCGGAGGATGCTCGAATTCGCCACCGGCAAATCCCGGCCCTCCTCGACGCCGGGTTCGAGGTCGCTTACGCTGCCCCGTTTTCAGCATTTAATCGCACTCCCCCAGACGGAGTACGCGGCGTAGATGTGCCCCGCGCTCAAGGCCGGGCGCGGTTCAAAGGAATTCAAGCCGCCCGTCGTGTCATTCACACATTCGGCGCCACCACTGACGTCATTCTGCTCCACGACCCCGATCTGCTCCTCAGCGCTTTCACCAGCCACACTCAGCAAGCGACCGTCGTCTGGGACATTCACGAAGACACCGCGGCCGCCCTGAGCATGCGCGACTGGGTACCCGACCCACTCAGGCCATTGCTTCAGCGCAGTGTTCAACTGGGAGAAAAACTGGCCGAATCACGCTATCACCTGCTCTTGGCGGAGCACGGCTACCAGGACCGGTTCGCACAGCCCCACCCGGTGGTACCCAACTCTGTTCGCGTCCCTGAAAAACAGCCTCCCGCTCCCGGTAATGACCGCATTGTCTACCTGGGCAAAATCACTCGGCCACGCGGTGGCTTCGACATGATCGAGCTCGCTCGCAAACTCCCCGAATTCACGGTAGAGATCATCGGCCCGGCAGAAAGTGACGTTGAACCCGCCCTCCGCGAAGCGCACGAGCAGGGAGTTATCAACTGGCTCGGTTTCCAACCCAACAGCGTGGCTCTCCCCCGCCTTTACGGAGCCCTCGCAGGTTTGAGCATGTTGCACGATGAACCGAACTACGCCCACTCCCAGCCAACCAAGGTGATTGAGTATATGGCACACGGGATTCCCGTCATCACCACCCCAAATAAAGCGCCCAAAGAACTCGTCACGGCGGCCCAGTCCGGAGCAGTGATTCCATTTGGTGATATCGATGCCGCGGCGACACACATCCGTCAATGGGCGGCAGACGAAGCTGAACGCTCGCGACTTGCGCAGAACGGATACCACTACGCCGATACCCACCTCAATTGGAACCGTGACGCGCTCAATTTCGTCGCAAGTATTCGTAAAGCTCGCGAAGCAGACCTCGCAAAGCGTGCGCGATGAGCAATTCTTCCACCGCCGATCCGCATGTTCTCCTCGGCACAATCGGCGCGGACAGCGCCCAGCCCGAACAGCGTGACCCGACACAACAGATCAGCCCCGGTGTCACTACCTGGGCACCACACCGTCTCACCACCGCTCAACTGGCAGACACCTCGGCGGCCCGCGCTGCCGACGGACTCGTCGTCGACCGCTCCGGCACAACCCAACGACTCCTCGGCGGGATTTCTGGAGCAGTCCCCGTGTATGTCCGCCCCGACGAACGCACCGGAACCGCTCAGTTCAGCAACCGGATGAGCGCGCTCGCGAACGACACCGAGGTGCGTGCCGACTGGGACGCATGGGCCCATGTTCTCACCGCTGGCGCCCCTCTGACAGGCCACACCGTGATGGCCGGGGTTAAGCGCTTGCGTCCATGGGAAAGCGTCAGTGCAGACGGGCAAACGGTCCGGTTTGAACGCGATCCGTGGCCGTGGCTCACCATTGAATCCGACCCAGCGGCGACCGTAGACGAACTCGCAGAGGCGCTACAAAATGCGATCGCAGACCTAGTCACAGACAACCGCCCCATCTCCCTACTCAGCGGTGGATGGGACTCACGGATACTCGCGCTTTACGCACAGCACGTGACAGAACAACCCGTGCGCGCGTTCACCACTTCGTCGGACACAGGGCACGTGCTCGAAGAACTCGTCGCCGCGCAAGTTGCCCACGAGCTCGGTGCCGAACACACGATCGTCACTCCGCGCGTCGACTCCTTTGCCAAGGATTTTCGTTCCTTCGCTCACGCAGTCGACTACCAGACCTCTTTTCACACGTGGCTGGTTCCGATCCTCAACCACTTTTCTACCCACCACGTCGACGGGGTCGTGCTCGATGGGCTCGGCGGCGGTCTTATGGTCGGCGGCGACTTCACCGCTGGGCGAACCCGTGAGGACAGAATTTCGGGACTTCTGAAATATCTGGATGGAGCCGAAGCCGTGCTGCGCCCCGAGGTGGCGCGCAATATTGCCGAACGCACTCGGGCGAGTTTCGAACAGTTCGACCGCGACTGGCCGGACGTGTCCGGGCACCCGTTCGAAGCGACATTCACGGCGTACCTCAACCGCACCATCACCGGCATTGGGCTCTCCCCCTACGGTCTGGTAGCGAACTCACGCCCGGCAGCCACGCCATTCCTCGACGACCGGGTGGTTCATGCGGCACTGCGTATTCCCGCTGACCAGCACTCAGGCGGCCAGCTCTACCCGCAACTCACCGAAGTTCTCAACCCCGCTCTGGCAGCACTGCACACCGCCCAACCTCTGGCACCGTGGCCGCGTCCACACCCACGCCGGATCACCGCCTCGGAGTCCATTGCTTTTCTCCATTCCACCGTGGTCAACGGACCCGTCGCCGAGCTTTTGGCCAACGACGTCGCCAGGGCCGGGGAAAGTGCGTGGCGCAAGCTGTTGAGCAGAACCGCGCCGCAACACCTCATCCGAAGCCTCGCAGTTCTCAACCTCTGGCTGAGCGAGTACGCTGATTCATTCACCGGACCCGGCGTTGAGGAGTTGCTGTCATGACCCGCCACACGTGGAGTTACGCCGACACCGCAACAACCGAACTTGGGCACACCAGTGTCCTCATCATCCGTGGGCCTTCTCTGGGCGGCCCAGACGATCTGACCGATGGACTCACCCAGGTGCTCATTAATGCCGACACCCACGGTGTGCACACCGTGGGGCTGGTGCGCACTCCCGCAGACCTCGCCTCACCCGCGGTGCGGCTGGCCCGTCGCTTTGTAAGTTCAGACCCCGCACTCAGTCAAGAACTGGCGGACATGATGGGCGATGAGCGGGTGCTCGAAGCCCCCATCCCCGCTGAAAAGCCAGTGGGCGAATGGGTGAACGCACTCCCCCAGCTTCCACAGCGCACATTGAGCAGACGCCTGAAGAATGTTGCCCGCACAGTGCCCGGAGCTAACCGAGCGCGCACGGCACTGACACGACTTGCCCACACTGGCAAGAACGCAGTAGCCACAGCGCTCCCAGCTTCGAGACAGAAAGGACAGCCCATGAACGCACGACCTGCGCACACCTCGCCAGCTGCCAAACAATCGACCTGGCACCACGACCCCGCACACGTGCGCGAATTCGATGTCATCATGGCCACCGACTGTCGTTTTCCGGGCGGTTCGACAGCAAGCATGGTCGAAGAGATCGAAGCCCAGTACCTTGCCGGTTACCGGACTGCGATCATGCACTTGCCATCCACCTCGCAAAAGAGCCTGCGCCCCTTTGCCGACCGCATTTCAAAAGTTCTGCGCGAAGGTAAAGCGGAACTCATTCAGCCACACCAGACAATTCGCGCCCGCACCCTTGTGGTGAGGCACCCCACGCTGTTTAATAACATCTCCGCAGACCTGCCCCAGCTACAGGTGGACTCCACGGTGATGATCGCTAATCAAGTGCCGGTCGACGACCGAGCCGTCCAGCCGTACTACTTTGTCGAAGAAGTTCACCGCAACGCCACAGCAGTCCTAGGCCACGAACCCGTGTGGGCACCCATCAGCCCTGTAGTGCGCGAATCGCTCATCAAATCCTGGGCCAAAGTACCCATGCTCGACTTCGACTGGGTCAACATCGTCAACATGGCGGCCTGGAAGGTCGAACGCGACGGGCTTCTGGGTGACGTTCCGGTCATTGGCCGACACAGCCGTGGCCACTGGTCCAAGTGGCCGGACACGCGCGAAGATCTGCTCGCCGCCTACCCGAACGACCCCACGTACAAGGTGAAAATCCTTGGCGGAACCGAGGCCCCAGAAGAAATTCTGGGCGGGCTCCCCGAACACTGGGTGTCCCTACCGTTCGGATCAGTCCCGGCACGCGAATACTTGGCCAGTATCGACTTCCTCGTGTACTTCCACCACCCCGGCATGTTCGAAGCGTTCGGTCGTGTGGTTTTGGAAGGTATTGCTTCCGGTGCCGTTGCGATCGTAGGCGAGGCCATGCGTCCGATCTTCGGTGACTCGTGTCTGTACGGCACCCCGCAAGACGTCACCCGCATCATCGACGAACTGGTGGCCGACCCGCAGGCTCTGCGCGAGCAACAACAGCGCGGTCAGCAGATCGTTCAGGAGCGCTTCAGTTGGGACGCCCACATCAAACGGCTCGCGGACTTCGCAGGTGCGCCGTCGGATGCTCACCGGGAACCGCTTCCCGGTGCCCCTGCGACCACTCTCCTGGTGATGCCAACAGGTGCATCCGCACCGCGCGTGTCTGAGGCCCTTGCGTGGATGCGCGACGACTCCCAGCGCGCCCAACACCTGGGCGTGGGGAGTGGCAATGTCATTGCCTGCACCCCGGACTCGTCTGCGGACTTTGAGATCCCGGTAGAAACCGGCCCCATGACTGCCGATCGAATCACGCAGCTGGTCACCGCCCACAAAGCGCGCAATGTGCTCGTCTTTTCACCGGCACAGGGCCCGCGCACCCAGGACTCTGTCGCCTCGGCCAGGGAGCTAGCTGCCACGCTGGGAGACGACGTTGACGTGTACACGCTCGCGGACACCTCGGCGGGATCTTCTTCCGGCAGCGCCGGATTCTCAATCGACGCCGAGGTGCGCACCCGGGCCGCTGACAACGCACCCTGGCCGGTCCAACAGACCCGGCGGATTGTGGGCAAGGCAGTCAGCAACGCACGGCGCGACATGCCCCAGTGGGCCCGCCCCACTGCGAAGAAAATGCTCAATACCGCGGTCAAGGTGCGCAATTGGCAGTTGCAGAAAGCCGCTGGCGCCGGACCAGTGCCTTCCCTCTTTGAACACGTGTCTCCCACCGCGCCGGTGGGACTGCTCGTCATTGGTCACACCAGCGAAAACACCGAATCTGTTCTCGACGCACTGCTCGCGCACGTGGAGATTACTTCGCACTTCAGGCCCGCAGTTCTAGCCCCGCGCGAATGGTTGCACGCAGCCCAGCAACGTGGCATTTTCTGCGAAACACTCATCCCCGAGGACATATGGCCAGAACCCTCCGCAGTACCATGGGCACGTTATCTAGAAGAGCGAATCGCCGGGCTCAAGGCCACGGCACAGGTGCAGGCTGTCGCCCTCATCGACGCGGATAGCTCGATGAGGCCTGGCACCCCCACCACCGCATTCGCTCTATTGTCCGCACTCACGTCGGGACGCTAAGGAAAAGAAGGTTCGTCAGTGATAGGCAAGGTCATCAACGCCGGTTTTAGTTTTATGCGCCGAGGCTTCGGCTGGCTCTTTCGCAAGTACCGGGCAGGTCGCGCATTCCAGATCGCGTTGCAGAAACTCTGGCGCAAGGAAAAGCAATGGGATGTTCCGTGGTACATGCGTAAATTCCGCTGGTGGCCACGCGGCTTCCTGTCCCGCAGTGTCATCCTCTATGAACTTGAGCAGGGAAACGATCCGAACGCCTACGTCACAGACGTGCACCGTTACTTCCGCACCAAGAATATGGTGCACGCTCGGTTGCAGGACATTATTAACAACAAGTTCTCCACCCACCTGCTCCTCCAGTCGATGGGCGTGCCGTCAGCCGAATTGGTGGGTCTGCACTCGCGGGGGCTCGTCCACTACTTCCCGGAGGAAGGCCGTGACAGTGTCGAAGACTACCTTGTGAAGATGGAACCGGGCGAACGCGTCTTCTTTAAAGTGCTCGCCGGTGCTGAAGGTAACAACATCTACGCAGTCGAACGCCGCGCCAAGTTGCTCTGGCTGGTCAACGGGAAAGAAGTCAGGCTCAACAAAGCAGCGAAGATCATCAAGGATCAGGTCAAGCCGATGATCATTGAACGTGGACTCAAGCAGCACCCCGATCAGGAAGCCCTCTTCCCGGGCACTATCAACACACTGCGCGTTCTCACGATGGTTGACCTGGACAACCAGAGCGAACCCTTTATTGCGATGGCGGTTCAGCGCATCGGTTGTGAGCGTTCAGCTCCAGCCGACAACTGGACTCGTGGCGGTTTGAGCGCCCGCATCGATCTGCGCACAGGTCGCTTAAGCCGCGCTACCAGGCTGCCGGACGAAGACCGTAAAGACTGGTTCGACAACCACCCCGACACGGGTGCCCGCATCACCGGCCAGAAGGTGCCGTACTGGAACGAGGTTCACGACCTCGTCATGCACTGCGCCCGTTCCCTGTCGTTTATGGAATACATCGGCTGGGACATTGTGATTGGTCCGGACGGCCCGATGGTTTTGGAAGCAAACATCAACACCGGTGTCAATGTCATGCAGTCCCACGCACCGCTCCTGGCCGACCCGCGTGTGCGCAAGTACTACAACCGTCGCGGTGTAAAGACCCGACTGCTCAAAGAAGTGGAAGCCTCCGTTGATAATGCCCCGAGCGAGCCAGAAATTGAGGAGGTCTGAGATGGCCCTTGACACTCTCAGCTCTGACCGTCTCAGCACCCCCGAGGTCGAATCGCAGCAACCCACGGGTGCGCGCCTGCACCTGTCCAAGCGTGCATACCAAACGTTGTGGCCCCTCAACCCGCATCGCCGGTGGTTGCGCAACCGCATCCGCGCCGATCGAACCGTCCCTGGACTGTCCGATTACACTCTGTCGCCCACCGCGATCTTGCGCTGGGTCAACGACGACCTCATTGTGGTGCGTCGTCGGGGGTTCCCATCCACATACGACTCCAATGCGCACGGCCTGCTGGACTACATCCGGGACACCGGCACCGTCGCCATCACTTCGGTGACATGGGAGCCGGAGTTTTACCTCGAAGTGGTTTTCAACGGTGTTGAGTTCACCCTTAACGATGCACCGGTCACCCCGACTGATCTGATCACGGCGATTTCTGAGCACGTTGAACAAGGACAGTGCGCGGTTCTCAACCTGGGACCGGCACAGCAGTTCCGGGAGACGGGCACCCAGGTGCGTTTCTTGATTGCCCGAGGTGGCAATGAGACGGCGGCGGTTGTCGCCAGGTCCGTTGCACCGACGCAGTCGGTTCAAGCTGTTGAAGAAAAGCTGGTCGAACTGTTTTCACAGTCCAGCTTCAGCTTCACAGCGTTCGCCCTCGACGCACTCATCCGGCCCGACGGGAGTTTTCTCGTCACCGATGTTCTGGCAGACCCTCCCTACCCTCAGCCACATGAGCTCACGGAGGAAGGGGCCCAGATCTTTAACGAGGTTTTGGCCCAATTCGCTGACGCGTATCGCGACAAGCGTGGTGTGCGCCGCCTGTTCCAGGTTGCAAAACGAAAAGCTCGCAGCGCCGTGCGGCGTGCATACGCATCTAAGCTCCGGTCGACCGGTTTTACCCGCAGGATGGCGGGGCTGTGGGTGCGCGAGCTCGAACGTGATGTGCTCAAAGATAGCGACGAACCGGCCTACGTGCGCGCACGACGGCACCGTGCCGGTTTCCTCACCCCAACGGTCGAACGTTTAGGGGTCACTGAAGACAACCACGAACAGTTCATCTCCGACCGCGACTATATGTATGCGCAGCCTTTTAACGGCACATACGGTAAGTGGGTACGTGACCGAGTTTCGTCAATCACGGTCTTTGAACCGTTCCGCGACCGTTTCGAAACCATGCACTATCAGTTCATGCAGCGCGACGGCCAATTGCAGGTGATCCCACTTTCACCTGTTGCGCGTGGCTATAGCTGGGACAATCAGGGTGTTGCCGAGTTCTTGGAAGCGCACCCGCACATGGAGCTTGTAGCTGCTTCGTGGGCTGCCAAAACCCGCATCGAACTCCACCACAAAGATGATGGAAGTATTGAGATTGGTGGCGTGTCCTATACCGTCGACGAGTTCACTCAAATCCTCACCCGTCGCGTGCGCACGCAGTTTCTGGTGATGCGCGAACCAGCGGTCGAGTTTGCAACTCTGGTCAACGGTGATGCGGGCGTGAATACGCGCGTGCAGGTCACGATGATGAATCCGACGGGTGCGGACCCGCGACCGACGGAAGCGTTTGTTGTGAGCACCGAGGAGTTACCTCGCCCTCTGTTCGAACAGCTCGCCGGGCTCACCCGTGAGGAAGATGAAGAGACCAATGGCGAGTCCACGACTTCTGTCCGGGGATTCGACGCCGACCAGGTAGACGAAATCCTTGCCCGCGATGAGCACATCGCCGATGCAGAAACCCGCGCTGCCAGCCTCAACGAGGAATGGGACAGCAACGAGGCGGATGAAGCCCACGAGCGCACCTCTGTCGTGAAAGTGCGGTTTTACGCTCAGCTAGACCTAGAAACAGGCGAATACACAGAAACACGGGCCAGTATTGGCGGCAAATTGCACCGCTTCAGTAAGCACCCTGTCACTGGCGCCCGTATAGGGGGCACCGTCTCCGGTTGGAACGACGTGACAGAGCTGCTGACGGCCATGTGCGAGTTCGCTCCACAGCTGCGTTTCGTTCGCTTTACC
>CABTZC010000070.1 GCA_902489185.1 uncultured Brevibacterium sp.
CTTGGCGGCTTGCAGACGGTCGAACGCCGCCACAATGTCGTCATCGCGCGCCCCTGGCATGTACCACGACCGGGTCACGTCGATGAGCCCCGCAAGCGCTTCGTCGTGCGTGTACGCGAACAGGTTCAGGTGGCCGGAGTTCACTGCGTCTTCGACGTCGTGAACACAGTAGGAGATGTCGTCGGACACGTCCATGATCTGGGCTTCGATGCACCTGGTTCCGCTGTCACGGCCGTCGCGCACGAAGTCGTAGACGTCACGGTCGTCGTCATACACGCCGAACTTCCGGATCGACCCAGACGCGTTTTTGGGCGCGGGGGCTTCGGCCCGGCTCCACGGGTATTTGATGCAGGCGTCCAAGGTTGCGCGCGTGAGGTTGAGGCCGGCAGACCGGCCGTCTTCCAACAGGACTTTGGGTTCCAAACGGCTTAAGACTCTCAGTGTCTGCGCGTTCCCTTCGAACCCGCCATTGTCCTTGGTCACCTCGTCGAGGACGGTTTCGCCGTTGTGTCCAAAGGGAGGGTGCCCCAGGTCGTGGCTCAGGCACGCTGTTTCGACAATGTCCGGGTCCGCACCTAGGTAGCGGCCCAGTTCGCGTCCTACCTGGGCCACTTCGAGTGAGTGGGTGAGGCGGTTACGGACGAAGTCGTCCGTTCCGGGTGAGACCACCTGGGTTTTTGCCGCGAGGCGGCGCAGTCCCGAGGAGTGCAGGACACGACCTCGGTCGCGTTGGAAAGCTGAACGGCGCGGGTTCTTCGCGGCTTCTTCGACCCACCGTTCCCGGTCGGTGTCGCTGTATTCGCCTGTCTGACTTACCAACACTTATCCGCCTGACACGTCGAGTTCAGCAAGGGACAGTTCTTCGCGCAGATCCTCGCTAAAGGTGCGCGATGACAGCCACCCGTCGGGAAGGTGCGGACGCTTCGCCCGGGTGGTGCGACCTCGGGACCCTTCTGCCGCCTCCCCGGGGTACGGTGCGGTGTGGTCGAGTTCGTCCAGCAGCGCGCGAAGTTCTTCCAGCGACGACACGTGTGCCAGGCGCTTGCGGAGGTCTCCGCCCACAGGGTAGCCCTTGAAGTACCATGCGATGTGTTTGCGCAGGTCACGCACGCCGTAGAATTCGTCGTCATAGTATTCGGCCAGGTACACGCCGTGGGTGTACACGGTTTGGGCGACTTCGCCTAGGTTGGGGCGAATGCGTTCATCGGATCCATTCAAAGCCGCCTGCAGATCACCGAACAGCCACGGACGGCCCTGACAACCTCGGCCAATCACGACTCCGTCGCACCCGGTTTTCGCCATCATGGCCTGGGCGTCCTCGGCACTGAAAATATCGCCATTGCCCAGCACCGGTACGGCGTCACCGATCGTGTCTTTGAGGCGGGCGATCGCGTCCCAGTCGGCGGTTCCGGAATAGAGGTCGGCGGTCGTGCGACCGTGCAGCGTCATGGCAGCGACCCCCGCACGGGCTGCGATCAGCCCGGCGTCAAGGTAGGTCAAGTGGTCCGCGTCGATGCCTTTGCGCATTTTCACGGTCACTGGGATGTCGCCGGCTTCGCGGACTGCGGTGGTGACGATTGCCGTGAAAAGGTCGGTCTTCCAGGGAAGCGCCGATCCCCCGCCCTTTCGGGTCACTTTGGGCACCGGGCAGCCGAAGTTGAGGTCAATGTGGTCGGCCCGGTCTTCTTCAACCAGCATCCGTACCGCCTGCCCTACTGTCACCGGGTCGACTCCATAGAGTTGAACAGAACGAGGTGTTTCATAAGGTTCGTGGTGGATGATCCGCATGCTTTTGGGGCTGCGTTCGACCAGTGCGCGGGTGGTCACCATTTCGGTGACGTAGAGGCCAGCGCCGTATTCGCGGCACAGACGGCGGAAGGCCGTGTTGGTGATCCCAGCCATGGGCGCCAACACAACCGGGGAGTCCAATTCAATGGGTCCGATTGAAAGCGCAGGCGGGGTGGCAGGCGCATTAGGTCGTTCGATTACAGCAGTCACCCTTCTATTGTCCCGTGGTAGTCAAATTGGGTGAAGCTGAACTCACAGCCACCCGCGTTTGGCAGCTTCGATCGCTGCCGTTGCGCGGTTATCGACCCCGAGCTTGCTGATGGCCGATGACAAGTGATTGCGGACTGTTCCTTCGGATAGGAACAGTGAGTCTGCGATTGTACGGACACTTGCCCCGGTGTGGGCCACTGCAAGGACTTCGCGTTCGCGTTCGGTCAAAGGTGACGGGCCCAAGGAAATCGACTCGATTGCTAATGAAGGGTCGACTGCCTGTTCGCCACGGTGGATCTTCCGGACGGCCTCAGCAAGCTCTTCCGCGGGAGCGTCTTTCACGACAAAGCCTTTGGCGCCAGCGGCAAGTGCCCGTTGCAGATATCCGGGACGACCAAATGTGGTGACAATGAGGACCTTGGTATCGCTTCCCTTGTTGTGTAGCTCTCGTGTCGCCTCGATTCCGTTGAGGCCCGGCATTTCGATGTCGAAAAGCGCTACGTCAACACTGTTGTTGAGGCACATGTCGACAGCGTCGGTTCCCGATGCAGCTTCGCCCACAACAGTGATATCGGATTCCAGTCCGAGGAGTGCCGAGAGGGCACCCCGGACGAGCGCCTGATCGTCTGCGATAGCAATGTTGATGGTCATGCAAACTCCACACGTAACTCGGTGCCTTCGCCCGTGTCGCTCAACGTCACGGTTCCGCCTGCGTCTTCTACCCGGCGACGTAGCCCAGTGAGGCCGTGGCCTTCACGGCTTCCTTCTAACCCGTTTCCGTTATCCGTCACGGTGACGCCTGTGTCATCAAATGCGAGTGTGCATGATGTCGCGTCGGCGTGACGGATGATGTTGGTGCTGGCTTCGCGTACGGCCCATGCAACAACCGCTCGGCGTTCCGGGGCCCACGCTGCCCAGTCTCCGTGGCGAGCAACGTGAATACCGGCGGCACGCATGGCGGCTTCTGCTTCATCCACTTGCGTCGCCAAATCCGGTGTACGCAGACGTCCAACGGTCGTTCGCACATCCTCAAGCGCACGCTGGTTCAGGGTCATGAGTTCCCTCAGTTCAGCTTCGCATCGCGCCGGGTCGGTGTGCACAGTTTTCAGGGCAAGCTGGGATTTCAAGGACACCACAGTGAGCGTGTGCCCCAGCATGTCGTGTACGTCGCGTGAAATAGCTTCACGCTCCTTAACAAGGTCGAGCTCGTTTTTCATCCTGTGCTCAGCATCTTCGCGAGCTTCGACAAACCTCACCAACGTCAAACACAAAGTTCCGAGAAATGGCGCTGTTACGGACACGAAAAAACTGTGCGGGCTGAAAATCAGCGGTACCAAAACCGTAAGCAGGAGGACGAATCCTGACCAGTACAGATCCGCTACCGCTGGCAGTCCAAAGACACCCAGAGACGCAAAATACGGAGCAAAGGACGTCACCGCCACACCCAAGGAGGGAATCGTCAAACACACCGGAATGAGCAGAAGACCCGCCGCGGCAACCACGTGTCTTACCTGCAGCGGTTCGTCCCTGTTAAATGGCTTCTGCCCACTCACCGCAATCCAGCAGTAGACCACACCGAAGAGAACCGTTCCGCAGGTGCCCAGGATCTTCCACCCGAGTGCTACCGGGTGCAGCGTCCACACGAGCACCAACGGGATGACCAGAAAAACGAGCCATATCAACCCGTACATACTCCGCGCGTTCATGCCCTACTTCCTATTTGCGCCCCGTTCCGCGACGAGCGCCTACGACACAAAGTACCGCGAAAACAATCGACCACGCCACCACATTGAGAAGGATCTGCCACAGTTCGTACTGAATCGCGTCACCTGTAGCAGCGTCGAAAGTTTCGCCTTGATCGAGGGGATACGCCGCCAACCGTGTGATGCCCCACACAGGGACAAACACCGACAGTTTGAGCAAGATTCCTGACAAAGGCATAAACCCGTTACCCAAAAACATCATGACAACAACGAGCCCGCTGGCAGCGCTCACTGCTGCTTCACTGCGGAACAGCAGTCCGAATGCTAGGCCATAGAGAGCAAACGTCACTGCGCCTACAATCAGCAAACCGAACGTCGCAAGCCACACCCACGCGTCCATACGCGTACCAACAAACAGCCCTGCAACATACACCGCTCCCACCGCGAGGACCGAATATGCGAGTGCAACGACAACTTTGCTTGCAATGAACCCAGCCGAGGGAAATGGAGTAATACCTATTTGCCGACCCCAACCCTGCTGAAGTTCGACCGCCGCGGCCCCGGCGAGTCCTGTCGTTGCCGTAATCGCGGCGTAGGCGCCCATATTCACCATAATGCTCGCAGTGACATTCCCCCGACCGCTACCAAGTTCATTGTTCGAGACGTCAGCCATAGTTCCGAAAATGACAAACATAAAAACCGGCAAGAAGACTGCGAAGAAAAGCCCCACGTACTGTCGTAGATTGCGCTTGAGGTCAATCCACATGTATCCCGTGTTCAGAATCGTGCTCATGAGTTCTCCTTGGTTGTGAGGTGAGCGAAAACGCTGTCAAGGCTGGCAGTGTGGATCTCTAGATCACGCGCTGTGGTTTCGGTGAGCAGATAGCGTGCAACGGAGTCCGCATCGTCACACGTGAGCTCAACGCGGTCTCCGGACCGCTGCACGTCCGTCACCCCCGGTAGCTTGCTGATATCAACATCAGCATCCAGATGCGCGGTGATTGTTTTGCCACCTAAACCAGAGCGCACCTCACTCGTCGAGCCGTCGGCAATAATCTGCCCGTGTGCCATGAGAACTGTTCGCTGCGCGAAGTCCTCGACTTCCTTCAGGTAGTGCGACGCGAAGATGATGGTGCGTCCTTCGGTAGCTTCTGCGCGCATCGTTTCCCAGAACGCGGTACGAGCGTTGACATCCATCCCCGTGGTGGGTTCGTCAAGAATCAGCAAACGGGGGTCCGGAAGCAACGCCAAAGCAAAGCGGAGCCTCTGCTGCTCACCGCCAGAACATTTCGACACCCTGCGGTGTACAAGCGATTCAATACCGGCCCGGCTGATAGCTTCATCGACCCCAATGTGATTCGTATGCGTAGAAGCGATCATCTGAACGGTCTCTTTAACCGTGAGGTCTCCTAACAGGGCACCCGTTTGAAGGATTGCCGACACGTGCCCTAAACGCACCGCTTCTTTGGGACGCACGCCTAGTACGCTCAGCGAACCGCTGTCTGGTTGCGACAGCCCTAACACCATGTCAAGGGTCACGGTTTTCCCTGCCCCGTTGGGGCCTAAAAGGGCCACGATCTCGCCTTTGCCAACTGTGAGCGAAAGGTCGTTGACCGCGCGTACCCGCTTGCCCTTTGGCCCCCGGAAGGATTTAACGACGTGTCTGATCTCAAGTGCGGGAGTATCCGCACCATTACCTGTGAGCGAGCTGTTTTCGTTCATACTTCCATCTTTAAGGACCAAGCGTTTCAGCACATGAGGCAGACATCATGATCTAGCCATGACAAATGTCATGCTGATAGAACAGAGAAGTGAATCCGTTACTCGCGTCTGTCCCCCTCGTGCTTCCGTGCGTGCTGTTGGCCTGCAGGCTTTCGCCAACTGTTGCCGGCGTCAGCGCGGTGGGAGCAGCCGTGCTGGTGGTCCTGCTCACCGGCGTTCCTATCGACTGGCCCAGCCTGCCGGAGTACTTGGGCATTACCGCTGAGGTTCTCTTCATCCTTCTCAACGGTATGATCCTGGCCAGGCTCATGCAGATCAGTGGCGCGATGCGATCGATTGGCCATTGGGTCTCAAGCGCCACTCCCGGAATCGGCGCTGGAACCGCGTTCGTGGTGTTTGGGGTGGTGCCGTTCGTCGAATGCGTCACCGGATTTGGAATTGGCGTGACCGTGGGCGTCCCGATCCTGATAACTTTGGGCCATAAACCGGCCAAAGCGGCGCTGTTTGGCCTTCTGGGTTTGTGCGCAGTTCCGTGGGGCGCCTTGGCTCCTGGAACCGCTGTTGCGAGCTCGCTGACCGGTTTTGATTTCACCACCCTGGGAGTCATGTCCGGGTGGTACAACTCGGTGGTGCTCGTCGTCGTTGCTCTCACGGTTGCGTGGGGAACAGGGTTTGCGCGAGCCGCCCTACCCACGTTCTCCTCAGCCGGGTTCTTGTGGGGTTCAATCCTTATGACAAACATGCTCGTTGGAACACCGCTAGCCGGTGTTATTGGCTCCGCGTTGCTCATGGGGCTGTCCTTGGTGGTGTATCGCATGGGTGGTGCCCGCATCCCGGCCCCTCCGGTTCGCGAGCTCGTCCCTTATGCGGTGTTAGCAGGCGGTCTGTTGTGCGCCAGTGTGGCTGCCATGCTGGTTCCTGCCCTGGAGTGGTTGGCACTCCCGCCCGTGTGGTTGGCTGTTGCGTGCGTCGTTGCGTATCGGGTGTTGCCCGGGCAGTCAGGGATGATCGCCGAGGTGCCAGAGGCTTTGCGCTCATGGGTTCCGATTGGCGTGAGCACGGGGCTGTTTATGATCCTGGGGTGGGTCATGGCGGCCTCCGACATGAGTACCGCGATTGGTGAGGCCCTGAGTCCGGCAGGCGCGTGGCCAGGTCCTCTCTTGGGTGCCGTGGGGTCGATCCTGACCGGTTCAAATACCGCGTCGAATGCGATGTTTGCCCCCACCATTGCCACACTCTCAGCAACGGGAAGCTTAAGCGTTGTCGCTGCGGCGAATGTGGCTGGTTCGTTTATGATCTTGGCGGCCCCGCCGCGTGTTCTCATGGCCGTCACGTTGGCTGGTGACCGCGAAGCGTACGGCCGCACACTTGTACGCTCAATAGCAATCGCCAGCGCTCCCCCACTCGTAGGTGCGGTAGCGCTGGCGATCTGGCTGTAGTTTTTAGTCTTCGCCCTTCGACGTTCCCGTGGTAGCCGCAGTCTTGCGCTGCATGCGCGATTCGAGCCATCGCGCAATTCCGGCGACAACCAGGTTAATCGCAATGTAGATCACCGCGCCCACGATGAACGTGGGAAGCAAGTTACCGTACTGGCGACCAATGATGTTGACCTGGTGAAGAAGGTCTTGGTACGTCACCATATAGCCCAAAGCCGAGTCTTTAAGAAGAACCACGATCTGCGCGATCAAGGTGGGCATCATGGCCCTAAACGCCTGCGGCATCAGTACCAGGCTCATCGTTTGTGAATCGGATAATCCGATCGACTGTGCTGCTTCACGCTGCCCCCGGGGCACTGCCAAGATCCCGGCGCGAACGACCTCGGCGATCACCATGCCGTTATACAGCGTCAGCCCGATCACCACCGGCCAGAAGGAACCAATGGTCTTTCCGAACAGCAGGTACGTTGCGAAGATCAACAAGAGCACGGGGAGCCCACGGAAGAACTCCAGAACCAAAGTCGCAGGAACAGAGATCCATTTCTTAGGCGACAGCCGCAGCAGCGCAAACACGACCCCCACGATGAGCGCCAGAACCGACGCCACAACCGCAACCTTAAGGGTGGCGAGGAGACCCTTAAACAAGGCCTTCTGGATCGTCGCGTATGCGAAGGGTTCCCACTTAGCTGCGTCGAGTTGGCCGGCAGAAGAGAACTTCCACACGACAAACGCAACAATTCCTAACAGCAGAACACCCGATGCAATCGACAGGATCAGGTTTTTACGCTTGCCTTTGGGACCTGGCTCATCGAACAGCACTTGAGTAGACGCGCTCATCGGTGAATCACCCACTTGTTTTCCAGAATCGTGAATACCCGGCCAAGAATCAGCGCCAGAACCAGGTAGGACACGGCAGCTCCCGCAATGACTAAGAGCGTGATGTCACCGCGCACCTCGATCGCATTGCGCATAGCGGAAATGATCTCTCGGTTGTTAAACGCTGATGCGATTGACGTGTTCTTCAGCATCGCGATGATGACGCTTCCCAACGGTGGGATCACCGTGCGAAACGCTTGCGGCATGATGATGTACCTCAAGGTCTGGCCAAAGTTCAGGCCGATCGCACGGGCTGCTTCCGCCTGCCCCACCGGGATCGTTGAAATACCCGAACGCAGAACTTCTGCAACGAAACAGCTGGTGTAGGCAATCAGCGCAACGCACGCGAGCACGAACGAGTTGATTGCTGAATCACGGCTCGCGCGGATGTCCAGAAACGGCAACCCGAACACGCAGAAGAACATGACGAGCGTCAGTGGTGTGTTTCGAACCGTGGTGATGTACACGGACGCGGCAGCTCGCAACACCGGGGTTGGTGACACGCGCATAGCGGCGAGGATTGAACCCAGAACCAGGCACCCCACCAAGGTGACACCAAAAAGTTTGACCGTTCCCCATACACCGCTGAGGAACAGCATCACAAGATCAGCGAAATCCACGAGGATCCTTCTCAGACTGGTGGTCGCCGGGAAAACCCGGCGACCACATCAACATTAGTAACGGTCAGGTTGAGGCTGCTCAACGCCGCTGGAGTCACCCAGGGTGTATTCGAACGCCTTCTTCCAGTCTCCGCTGTCCTTCGATGCTTCAAGAGCGTCGTTCACTGCATCACGCAGAGCCTTGTCGTCCTTTGGCAGACCAACTCCGTACGGCTCTTCCGTGAACGGTTTACCAACAACCTTGAATTCGTCCTTGTACTGAGCGGCGTATCCACGCAGAATCGCGTCGTCAGTGGTGACGGCGTCAACGTTGCCGCTCTGCAGGTCGGTCACGCACTTCGAGTATGCGTCGTAGGTGACGAGTTCGGCATCTTTGTACTTTTCCTGGATGTTCTGGGCAGGAGTCGAGCCGTCGACCGAGCACACCTTCTTGCCGGCGA
>CABTZC010000071.1 GCA_902489185.1 uncultured Brevibacterium sp.
CGAAAGTGTCGGGGGCACTCACCCACGAGAACCGGTTAGTGGGCCACGAAATCACAAACACTGTGCCAACCACCTGGTCTTCTGGCACGAACGGGCCGCCTTCGGAGTCGCCGTTGAAGCGCGAGTCAGCACTATTGCTTCGGTTGTCGCCCATGACCCAGTAGTGGTCCTGCGGCACGTCGACGGAAAACTCCACTTCAGACGGCGGGGCGCCAGGTTTGATGTACGTTTCGTCGATCGCGACACCGTTGACCATGATTCGGCCTTGGTCATCGCAACATTCGACGTGGTCACCACCCACCCCAATGACACGTTTGATCAGCTGCTGGCCAGCGTTTGAGGGCGCCAGACCAACGAACTCAAGGAACGGGTTGGGTTTGTACTCTTCGGCAGTCCCAGGGGGTAGCCACCCGCCTGGGTCGTTAAACACCACGATGGAACCGCGCTTTGGGTGTGCGAACGGAAGCTGGTTGACCATGATCCGGTCATCGATTTGCAGCGTGTCTTCCATGGAAGCAGACGGGATGTAGAACGACCGCACAACCCAGGCCTTCAGCGCCGTGGACACGATCAGCGCGATCACCACAATGATCGCGATTTCCCTGAGTGACGCCAGGAACTTTTGGGTTGCCGTGCGTGAGTCCTTCTTGGCTTTCTTGGACTTCTTGGGTTCGTGCTGATCTTCCGCCGTATCTTCCATCACCGGGAATTCTACCCTTCTTCCGTTCGGTCAATGGACGAGCCGTGCCCAATAACCACGCCCACAGCGTCCGACACCCGGATCATGCCCCCGCCCGGGCGGCTGAGCAGGTTACGCGAGTCGGTGGAGTTGGCTCGGTTGTCGCCCATGAGCCACAGGCGGTCCGGTGGAACTTCAACGTCGAAGTCCACGTCCGAGGCGCGGGAGACGTCCGAGGCGCGGGCGGCTTGAGAGCCTCTCCCACCCGCATCTGCCAGGTAAGGTTCATCTAGTGGTTCGCCGTTGACCAGGAGTTTCCCCTCGCCGTTACAGCACTTCACGCGGTCACCGGCCACACCAATGACGCGCTTGACATAAAACACGTCACGCGGGCCGATCCCAAACCACGAACCCACTTTCTGCCCCAACGACGAATTCTGTCCCGACACGAACGACCCACGCCCGTCGATAACCACAATGTCACCTCGGCCAATAGAACCCGTTAACGCGTCCGGCCGCCACACAGCAATCCGGTCATCCACGGAAATCGTGGGCTCCATGGACTCACTGGGCACCGTGAAGGTCTGGACCACCAGGCCACGCACCAACCCGGCCAACACAAGCGCGGCCACAACAATGGCGGATAACAAAAACCACGGGCGACGCCGCAAAGGCACACCCGTGGTTCTTTGTGTCATTCGACCAGAAATTAGCGCTTCTCGCGGATACGAGCAGCCTTACCGCGCAGGTCGCGCAGGTAGTAGAGCTTAGCGCGACGGACAATACCGCGGCTCAGAACTTCAATCTTGTCGACAACAGGTGAGTGGACGGGGAAAATACGTTCCACGCCTACACCAAAGCTAATCTTGCGGACGGTGAAGGTTTCGGAAACACCCTGGCCCTGGCGACGGATTACGACACCTTTGAACACCTGGATACGTTCGCGGTTACCTTCAACAACGCGAACGTGAACGTTCACGGTGTCACCGGCGCGGAATTCCGGCAGGTCCGACTTCAACGACTTTGCGTCAAGAGCATCAAGCTTCTGCATTGTTAATCTCCTACTTGCAGTGCCCCGGATCACTCAAGCACGATCAGTCTAGGTTTTTGACCTAGAGAGATGGAGTCGTCTGCTCACTGGGACTTTCTTGCCCTCCGAGGCAGGCGAAAGTCGGCAAACGCAAGGCACTAGTTTAGTCGCGGGTGGGCACGGTGGCAAATGCGGGTGGGGTGTTATGCGTCGCGGTCTTCGTGTGCCTGCCCCGACTGCTGCGCCTCGCGTACGTCGTTCTCCCCGCGCTCCTCCCGGGCCTTCCTCAACACCTCCAGGTCGCGCGCGTCGAGGTCGTCCGGGTTCAACTGTTCGATCAGGTCCGGCCGGACTCGCTGGGTGCGTTCCAGTCGCTGATCGCGCCGCCACCGTGCGATCGCCCCGTGGTTGCCTGACAGCAGAATCGGCGGCACCTCGTGTCCGCGCCATTGCGCCGGTTTGGTGTACACGGGGTATTCCAGCAGGCCGTCTTCGTAGCTTTCCTCATCCAGCGAACCGGGGTTGCCAATAACCCCGGGGATCAGCCTGGCGATCGCTTCGACCATCACCATTGTGGCGACCTCACCGCCGTTGAGCACGTAGTCGCCAATTGAGAACATCTGCACGCGCGCCCGCTCGCCAGCCCAGTCGATGACGCGCTGGTCGATCCCTTCGTACCTGCCGCACGCGAACACCAAGTGGTCTTCTGCCGCAAGTGCCCGCGCGTGCGCTTGTGTGAAAGGGGTTCCAGCGGGGCTGGGAACAATGACCGTCGCCGAGGTGTCCCCCACCGGTTCCAGCCCCTCGCCTTCGCGTGGTTCAGGGCGAGTGTTTAACACGGAATCAAGCGCTTCACCCCAGGGCTCTGGTTTCATGACCATACCCGCTCCCCCGCCGTAGGGGGTGTCGTCTACTGTGCGGTGGCGGTCGTGTGTCCAGTCGCGTAGGTCGTGAACATTGACCTGCAACAGGCCGTCAACCTGCGCTTTGCCAATCAGGGAAAGCTGAAGTGGCGTGAGGTATTCGGGAAAAATCGAGAAAACGTCAATACGCATGTCACATGTCCAGAAGGCCCGCGGGCGGATCGATCTCCACACGGTTGTTGTCCAAGTCCACTACTGGGACGATCTCTTCAACGAACGGAATCATGACTTCCCGGCCAGAGTCCGCAAGCTCCACGTGGATGAGGTCTTGCGCAGCCCCTGGAGTCACCGCGCTCACAGTACCAATGACAGATCCACTGTGGACGACCTCGGCGCCCACAAGGTCGTCAATGTACCACGCGTCTTCGTCTTCATTGTCGCTCACATCCACAGTAATCAGGGTGTTGCGGATTTCTTCAGCGCGGTTGCGGTCCGGCACTTCGTCGAACGTCAGCATGAGGCGGTCGCGGTGCCAGCGGGCGCGCGTCAGAGTGAGGGTGCCAATGTCGGGGTCGGTGCCAAAGGTGGCGCCCGGTGTGAAGCGTTCGTCGGGGTCGTCGGTGCGGACTTCGACGGTCATTTCACCGCGGATTCCGTGGGGTTTGCCCAAACGGGCGACAACTTGGCTCATGGTCCTCTTTCACGTCCGGGAACAGTTAAAGGGTACTAAACGCACTATCGACTCTTTCGAAAGATAAACTAAATTCACACAGTTAGTTTTGAGAAAGACACATCATGAGCCGGTTCAGAGCTTTCGTTTCTACCCTTGCAATCATGTGCCTGCTCGCCACGTCGGCGTGTGCGAGCAACCCCCAATCCTCCGACTCTTCCGACACCGCAAACAGTTCAGACTCAGCCGAACCACCCAAGGATCCCGCATGGGGCCAGTGGGTAGACCTGGGCGATGTCGGTGACACGGTAGGTGGAGCCAACGACGAGTACGTTGCTCTCTTAGGCGAAACGGGCCCACCGCACGCTGTGTACGACACCTCGGGAAACAAGGTGTGGGACATCCCGGAACTTTCGAGTGAAGCACCCAGGCTGTACTCCACGTATTCGTCTGATGAGTTGTTTATCGCCGAGGTGAAAAATGGTGACCTGGTGGGGTTCAACTGGGCGGATGGATCCGAAAAGTGGCGTTTGAACGCTCAAGAAGTGCTTTCGTGCGATCCGGGCGAGACCGCGGCATGGCGGTTGGTGTCGAGAACATTTCCCAATGTCGACGAGGAATCTGTCATCGCACTCACGATTAACGTGATCGGTTTTCAGAAATCCGGGTGCTCGTCCAAGGGTGAGGTCCCTGGAAGCATCGCCTTTGACCCCAGCACGGGTGAAGAAAAGTGGAGAGGACCCAACGTCAATGTGGGCAAGGATGCTGTTGATACGCATCGAAGCATCACTGGAAAGTACGTCTACACCGCATCAGGACGTGGACCTGTCTACCAGCTGAGTCGAACCGAAACTGGCTCCGGAAAAACCACATATGCCAGTTTTGAGAAATTCGACGCACCTGACCTTGGCTATTTGAGAGAAGTGTCGGACAAGGGTTTCATCATCGGCGGACATGAATCGGACGAGTACTTTGAAGTTGATTCATGGTCCGACTCACCGGGCGGTGAGCCTATCTTGACAAATCCCACTGACGATTACCCGATCATGTACGAGCTGCATAATTCTCCAGGCACCGGTTATGTGTATGGCTTTGAGGTGGGGCCCGACCACCACCTCGACTCAGCTTTGAAGTACCACTTGTTTAATGTCACGGAACCAGACGCCTCGGAAATCAGTCCCAACCTCACTGACTATGCGATGCCACAGGCGCCTGACTATACAGACGATGAAGGGATCGATACCTACGACCCGTATCTAGGCAATGACCCCATCGTGCCCCGGGACGGAAAAGCGCCTCTTATCGTTCTTCCGTGGACGAAATCTAAGCTCGCAGCCTTTGACTACAAGACCGGCAAACCGGTGTGGACCGTTGACGACGGTGCACGTGCCGATCGCACCACTTACATCCCTGCGATGAACGAAGTCGTATTCCGGCAAAAGAGCCGTGTGGTAGCTGTTGATGCTCTCACTGGAGAAGAGAAATGGGCTGAAGACTTTAACAAACCTGTTGGCGTATTAGACCAGGCTGGCGCGTTCTTGGTTGCAGCGCATGATGATGAGTCAGGCGCATCCGTGTCCATCCGAGTGATTGAAAAGTAGGTAGGTAACCATGCGTAAGTTTTCACACGTGATGACAGCATTAGCTGTCTCGAGTTGCCTTGTACTTTCGGCATGTTCCGGTGGCCCCGGCCACCCTGGAGGCCCGGGCGGACAAAGCGGTGGTGATTCCAACGACGCAGAAGCACCCGCAGGAAAGTGGGGCGACTGGATTGAGCTTGACCAAAACGCTGTCGTTCGAGGTGCCTCCGGCGACTCTGCGCTCATCAAACCAGCTGACGGAGCCATCCCCTACGTCATCGACGCGCAAGGCCAGAAGAAGTGGGAGTTCCCCGCTGGGACCATGACTGAGGGTGAAGATGAAACCCTCTACTACGACGATGAGCACATCTACACGATGCTGGAAAAAGACCACTCGGTGATCGCTCTTGACTGGGCCACCGGAGAGCAAGCATGGAAGTTCACGGTGGCAGACAAAGCGAAGTGTGCAGACCCGCAAGGCTACTACTTGTACCCTGGGTCTGGGGACCAGGTTAATCGGCGGCTTAGGGACAACAATCCGCTTGTCGTAGGGTGGTCATCAACTTTTGACTCAAGCGGACCGTCCGAATGCTTTGATATTTCAAACGCAGAAAAAGACGAAACCGCCATGAATTTTGGGATCGACCCTGCCACAGGTAAACAGTTGTGGACGGTAGACGCTACCCCGAATCTCTACGGATATTACGGATACGCTGCAGACCCACTGGGCAAATACCTCTACATGTTCTGGGATTTGCGCGGACAAGCACATGTGTCTCGTATCGACGTTAATACAGGTGACATGACAACTGCTGCGTCAAATGGACTGTCACCCGACTACCTGTGGCCACTTGAACATCCCGCCTTTATGACAGTGGGAATCAATGAGTTTGTCGTTATCAATCAGGAGGAAACAGCCCGCATAATGGCGCAAGAGTATGCCGACAATTATGGAGAAGGCAAACTCCTGATCCGGAAAGAAAAGTCCCAGAACCCGTGGGAATTGGGCATCACGCTCACCGACACCGGAGTTGCGTACAACCTCCAGGCACCTGCAGCGCCCGGAGAAGATTACGTTGCCAAGCTCATCGCCAAGCCAGGCGACGGAGAAGATGCAAAATACTCGGAGTGGAAAGCACCAGCACCTGACCTCACCGATAACGACGCAGAAGCCCCGCAGCTTGCGTACTTCGGGGATAACCAGATCATCGACGCCGACCCCAAGAACCCCCTCGCGGTTGTGCCCTCACCTGATGGGGGTGTGGTTGCGTACCAACTTACTGACGGGACCGAGGTGTGGAAAACCCATGGCGAAAAGCCCGGCACCCGCCCGTCCTACTCCGCGGCCGCGGGACAGGTGAGTTACGTTGAAGGTGACGACTTCGTCACTGTTGATGCCACCTCGGGCAAGGAAGTCTCACGGGACTCCGTGCCCGGCATACACGCTGTGAGCACCGTTGGACCGTACCAAGTAGTTGAGAGCCGCAGCGAGTCACCTACCCGCATGCGCGTGTGGACCCAGTAGGTCAGGTTAAAGCCACAGGCGACACAAACACCATGTGAATACAAAAGTGCCACCTCATACGAGGTGGCACTTTTCTTAGGCTTCGATCAGATCCACGCGAACGCGTTCACCATGTCCGGCGAGCGCCCCGATGACCGTGCGCAACGCTTTTGCCGTCCGCCCAGAGCGTCCAATGACGCGTCCCAGGTCATCCGGGTGAACGCGCACCTCCAGGGTCAGGCCCCGGTGAGTGTTGCGCTCACGCACACTGACATCTTCAGGGAAATCAACAATCCCGCGGACCAAGTGTTCCAAAGCCTGCTGCAACACGATTAGGCCTCAGCCTTCTCTTCTGCGTTGTCAGCTGCAGCTTCTTCAGCTGGAGCTTCCTCAGCTGCTGCGTCTTCAGCAGACTCTTCGGCCTTGTCGTCGCCACCCTTAGGAGTAATCGCTTCCTTGATGACGGACTTAGCCTCAGGAGCAACAAAAGCTTCCTTTTCAGGCTGTCCCTGAACAGTGTTTTCGGTCGAGCCTTCGCCCGTGAACTTGCCCCAGTCTCCGGTGAGCTTCAGCAGTGCCTTGACCTGGTCCGTAGGCTGAGCGCCCACAGACAGCCAGTACTGAGCACGTTCGGAGTCGATCTTGATCACCGAAGGGTTTTCGGTGGGGTGGTACACACCGATCTCTTCGATTGCACGACCGTCACGACGAGTGCGTGAGTCGGCTACAACAACACGGTAGAACGGCTTACGGATCTTACCCATACGGGTCAGACGAATTTTGACTGCCACGGTGGTGGTGTCTCCTTTTTCACATCAATTTTTCGGAAGTTCTCATTCGTGGGGTTAAATCAGTTCTTCCGAATGAACTTCGGCCGGATCGAGGTTGAGAGGGTCCTGTTCACCGGTCAAGTACAAGCCAATATTTTGCCAAATTTTTTGCGTTGTTTCCAATTAGAGCGGAAATGGCGTACGTGCCCCGGCACCCCAGCCTTTACCGGCCGAACCCGCCGCCGAATCCCTTGGGCAACTTCGAAAAGTCGATTTCGTCGTCATCGAGGTCGATTCCACCAAAGGATGCGCCCTGCTTCTTAGGCAACTTGCCTTCGCGTCGCAGCTGCTCGTCGCGTTCTGCCTGCGCGCGCTTTGCCGGGTTACCCGACTTTGCTTTGCCCTTCTTTTTAGCCGCGCCCTTCTTACGGCGGTTCGAACCACCTGGTCCGCCGCCTCCGGGCATGCCAGGCATTCCGGGCATACCTCCACCCGGCATCGCAGGCATCCCTGGCATTCCGCCACCGGCACCCCCTGCACCACCTGGCATCGCTGGTATTCCCGGCATGCGCCGTCCGCCACCGAACTGCTTCATCATCTTCTGAGCCTGAGCGAAACGGTCCATCAGCTGGTTAATGGTGGTCACGGAGTTACCCGAACCACGAGCAATACGCGCGCGGCGCGAACCGTTTAGAATCTTGGGGTTTGCGCGTTCCTGGGGAGTCATCGACCGAATGATTGCTTCAACACGGTCAATCTCACGGTCATCAAACGCTTCGATCGCTTCTTTGTACTGCCCCATGCCTGGCATCATGCGCAGCATTTTCTTCAACGAGCCCATCTTCTTGATGGACTCCATCATGTTGAGGAAGTCGTTGAGGTCAAAGGACTCACCCGACTGTACCTTTTTGGCAAGCTTCTCTGACTGCTTCGCGTCAAAGGTCTTTTCAGCCTGCTCAATGAGGGTGAGAATGTCACCCATATCCAAGATGCGGTCGGCCATACGGTCCGGGTGGAACAGCTCAAAGTCTTTGAGCCCTTCACCCGTGGACGCGAACATGATGGGCTTCCCGGTGACTTCGGCAACCGAAAGCGCGGCACCACCTCGGGAGTCACCGTCAAGCTTCGACAGGACCACACCGGTGAAGTCGACACCTTCGTTGAACGCCTGAGCGGTGGAAACCGCGTCTTGACCAATCATGGCGTCAATGACGAAAAGGACTTCGTCCGGGTTCACAGCTGCACGAATATCGGCAGCCTGCTGCATGAGCACTTCGTCAATACCCAAACGACCAGCCGTGTCAACGATCACCACGTCATACAGCTTTGACTTCGCAACTTCCATGGAGTCGCGAGCGACCTTAACCGGGTCACCAACACCGTTACCCGGTTCAGGCGCATACACATACGCACCCGCACGCGATCCCACAACCTCAAGCTGGTTCACCGCGTTGGGGCGCTGAAGGTCAGCCGCCACCAGCATGGGGCGGTGCCCGTCACTCTTGAGCCAGTGAGCAAGCTTTCCAGCCAGCGTGGTCTTACCGGCACCCTGCAGACCCGCCAACATGATGACGGTAGGTGGCTTCTTCGCAAACTGGATCCGACGGGTCTTCCCACCCAGAATCTGCACCAGTTCGTCATTCACAATCTTGACGACCTGCTGGCCCGGGCTGAG
>CABTZC010000072.1 GCA_902489185.1 uncultured Brevibacterium sp.
AAGCTGCGCGTGAAAAAGCTCGTCAGATTGCGCAAGCGCAGGCCAACCGCGAGAAGCGCGCCAAGACCATCCTCTGGTCTGGAATCGCTGTTGTGGTTATTGCTGTCATCGCAGTGATTGTTGTGCTGATCGTGCAGTCCTCGCGACCTGCAGTCGGGCCTGTTTCTATGGTCAACGGTGGAGTGACTTTGGCGAAGGGTGACAGTGGGAACACAGTTGTTGCCCACCCGTCGGATAAAGAGAACGTTCCAGAGGGGCTGCCGGCGTATGACTCGGGTAAGCAAAAAGACGACGCAGCGCATGTGGACGTGTACTTGGACTTCCAGTGCCCAGCGTGCAAGAACTTTGAAGACTCAAACGGTGCCGCGCTTTCCAAGCTTATGGAAAGTGGCGACATCACCGTGACCTACCACCCTGTTTCGATTCTTGACGGAGCGTCGGGCGGAAACAAGTTCTCGACCCGTGCGGCTAATGCGTTCATGTGTGCCGCGGATGCGAAGAACGACGGCGCACTGATGGACGTGCTCCAAGGCATTTTCGCGCAACAGCCTGAAGAAGGCGGAAACGGAATGGAAGACGATCAGCTGCTGGGCATCCTTGAACAAGCCGGAGTTGATCTGGATGCGAAGACAACTGCGCTTGAGGAACAGCCGAGCGTGCGTGACTGTGTGACGAACACATCGTTTGAGAAGTATGTGCAGCAATCGACTAAGACCGCACAAGACCGTGATCTGGAAGGAACGCCACGCATTCAAGTCAACGGCAAGGATGTCGAGCCCAAGGTGTGGGCAAATCCGCAGGCTTTCGGCCGGACCTTGCTGGAAGCGACCGGTCAGATTGGTGGCAAGAAGTAAGGCCACGGGTGAATGCGGTGCCCAATGTGACTTTGGTGCCGGTATTCGGCTAAACTGAACTGGCTTCAGATCGACCAGATCTGAAGCGGTGCCTCCTTAGCTCAGATGGCCAGAGCATCCGCCTTGTAAGCGGAGGGTCGTCGGTTCGAATCCGACAGGGGGCTCAGCGCCTCTCACCAGTGAACCAGTTCTTGGTGAGAGGCTTTTTGTATACCAGAAACGAGCGTCAACCGTTACAGAACCGCCACACGATTCATCCCTAGATCAGAGGTCCGCATCGTTAGGATAAATAGAAGAATCACACACGCACGAAAGGCCGGATTTTCATGGAATTGCTCTCAGGATTGGTGACAGCGCTTGTTGTTTTCCTGATTTTCATCATCGTTATTGCGGTTCTCCTTTTTGGTGGCCTTCGCACCAGCATTTTCTTCACTGTGCGGACTCAGGAAGCCGTGATTGTCGAACGTTTTGGACGATTCAAGAAGGTGTGCGAAGCAGGCCTGAACACCAAGATGCCGTTCATTGAAACCACCACAAAACCTATTTCCCTGCGCGTCCAGCAGCTGGAAGTCAACATTGAAACCAAGACTCAGGACAACGTGTTCGTCATGGTGCCGGTGGCCGTGCAGTACGTGGTGAGCCAAAACTCGGTGCGCGAGGCTTACTACAGCCTGGCTAACCCAGAAGAACAAATCCGGTCCTACGTGTTCGACACCGTGCGTTCAGCACTGTCGACCCTGACCCTGGACTCCGCTTTCGAATCCAAAGACGACATCGCCTACAGCGTTGAACAGCGCCTATCTGAATCCATGGCCCGATACGGATTCCGCATCGTCAACACCCTGGTCACCGACATCTCGCCAGACGCCCGCGTGCGCGACTCCATGAACTCGATTAACGCAGCGCAGCGCGACCGCGAAGCAGCCCAGGCTCTTGCCGAAGCCGACAAGATCAAGCTCGTGACGCAGGCAGAAGCCGAAGCTGAATCCAAACGCCTCCAAGGTGTGGGTATTGCCGCTCAGCGTAAAGCGATCGCGACCGGTATTGCCGAACAGTACGAACTTCTGCGTGAGGTGGGAATTGAAGAGACAGCTGAACAGCTCCTGCTCATGACCCAGTACTTCGACACCATGCAAGACGTGGCACGTAACGGACGCTCCAACGTCCTCCTCCTCCCAAACAACCCCGGGCAGTTGGGGAACTTGAGCGAAGAAATCCGCAACACGCTTCTGCAGGTCAACGCAGTACGCGAAGCCAATGAAAACGCAGAGAAGGCAGTTCCTCGGACACGAAAGGAAGCTCGCCAAAAGTGGGAGAACTACTCTGACGAACTTCCCGACCTCCCTCCCTACAACCCAGAGTCGTAGATCACATTAAACTGATCCAGTGACAATTTCACTGGACTCTAGGAGGGACGTTGGCCCGCGAAACGATTGACCGATTTTTTGAGATTTCAGCTCGTGGGTCAACGATTGGTCGCGAAGTGCGTGGAGGACTCTCCACGTTCTTCGCAATGAGCTACATTGTGGTGCTCAACCCGCTCATCATTGGAGCCGCCGCCGACTCCACCGGCAAGTTCCTGGGCGGGGGAACCGAACCAAACTTCGCAGCGATTGCCGCTGCCACGTCGCTCATATCCGGAATATTGACGATCCTCATGGGGCTCATCGGCAACTTCCCCATGGCAGTGTCGTCATCACTGGGTATGAGCGCTTTTATTACGTTCGGAATAGTCGTAATCCCGGGAATGACATGGGCCGACGCGATGGGGCTCGTGGTCATTGAAGGCGTGATCTTGCTGATCCTCGTTCTCACGGGTTTCCGACAAGCGATTTTCAACGCTGTCCCGGACCAACTGAAAACCTCGATTTCGGTTGGTATTGGAATGTTCATCGCACTGATCGGAATGATCAACGCCGGGTTTATTGCTAACGCAGGTGGTAACGCGTTACAGCTTGGCGACAATGGCTACCTGGTGGGCTGGCCCATGCTGGTATTCATCGTCACACTCTTAGCGCTGTTTGTGCTCCACAGCAAGAAGGTACGTTCGGCCATCCTGGTGTCAATCCTGGGCGCCACCGCGCTCGCCCTTATCGTCGAAGCGATTTTTAAGCCAGGCCCCAAGGTCGCCGGTGGTGAGGTGGTCAACCCTCACGGATGGCAACTCACCGTTCCCACGCTTGACCAAGAGTGGTTGAGTCTCCCAGACCTGTCTACCCTGGGGCACTTCAACCTGTTGGGTTCGTTTAGCTCTGTAGGCGTTATTACGGGCGTGCTCATCGTTTTCACGCTTCTTTTGACGAACTTCTTCGACCTCCTGGGAACCATGATGGCCGTGGCAAACACCAGTGGGCTTGCAAACGAACACGGGCAGATCCCGCACTCCAAACGGATCATGGTCGCCGACGCAGTAGGTGCGATCGGAGGTGGGCTTGGGGCCACCTCGGCGAACTCCGGATTCATCGAGTCAACGGTGGGTGCCGGAGATGGTGCCCGAACCGGGCTGGCGAATGTTGTGACCGGCGTGCTCTTCCTGGCCACGATTGTGCTCTCTCCGCTAGCCTCAGTGATCCCGTCCGAAGCCGCCGCGCCCACCCTGGTCCTCGTAGGTTTCCTTATGATGCAACAGGTGGTCAAGGTCGACTGGGCCAACCCCGAAATCGCGATTCCAGCCTTCCTCACGATTGTTCTCATGCCGTTTTCGTACTCGATTACTAACGGTATTGGAGCCGGATTCGTGACGTATGTTGCGATGAAAATGGCGCGTGGAAAGTTTCGCGACGTTCACCCGCTTATGTACCTTACTGCTGCAATGTTTGTGCTGTACTTTGTTTCCGGACCTCTGCAGGACGTTCTGGGTGGCGCATAGGGGGCGCCTGCAGCGCACGGTTACACCGGTCCTAGCGGATCTGCGAGACCGGAATGTAGTCGGGGTATTTAGGGGTGATCGAGTCCCCGGAGCTCACGCCCTGAATCCTCCTGCCAACCCATGGCACAAAATGCTCACGAACCCACAAGGCTTCGTGTGCAAGCCTTTCGCGCACAGGTTTCGCCGGCTGCTTGGGGATCCTGAAACCGCTCTTTTCGGCTGAGCGGTTCAGAAGTGTCGACAGCGCTTTTTCTGCCACGACGGCGTGCCCTTCACTGCTTAAGTGAATGCGGTCTTCGGCCCACATCTGTGGCCGGTAGAGCCGGCGCGTGCCCCACAAGTCCAGCATGTAGCATCCGTGGCGTTGCGAAATAGTCCACAAGTGTGAGTTGTAGATGGCGACGCGTGACCGCAGTGCGCGCAAAAGAGGTGAGGCCGCCGAGGTGTCGTACCCGTTGCCCATGAGAACCTGGATGCCTTCCCGGCGGAGGGCAATGATCGAGTTTTCAATAACCGATGCAAGCTGGTCAACCTTGGCGCCAGGTCGCATACAGTCGTTTCCTCCTGCAACGAAGGACACAAGGTCTGGCTTGGTGTCGAGGGCAAAGGCCAACTGTTCGTCAATGACTTGGTGAAGTACCTTGCCCCGCACCGCCAGATTCGCGTACTCCAAGTCTGGAGTGGACAGGGGGCTCTGGCTCAGGGCGATTGCGAAACGGTCGGCCCACCCCATAAACGCATCGCCTTCACCGTCCATCAGGCCTTCGGTAAATGAATCACCTAAAGCCGCATAGCGGTGGATGAGTTCGGCGCGCGGTTCGGTGGCTTGATGCACAGAGTCACGGGTGGAATTGGACATTTTTCCTTCGACCTGATCGGGTGCGTACTGTGCCCTCATAATACGACTTTTCAGATATAAACGTCCCTCGTCAGCCCGCCTCTCAGCCGACCCTCACGGGTTGCCCACCGTGCGTGTAGAAGTCGTTCAGGATGCGGGTAACGTAGGAGTGTACGATCTGACGCGAAACGCTCACCTCGCAGTCGTTTCGACACCACATGACCATGAAAGGAGCACAGTGAACGTTTACCGTCCGCAGACCTTGGACCATGCACACTCATTGGGCTCCAATGCAGCAGAAGGTTTATGGTCAGCGTGAACGAGCAGCAGCCAACTACGCAACCAACAACGCGCGGTGCAGCTCTTCCGCAGTCAGCGTTAAAGACGCAACCGGCTCCGCAACCCAAACGTCAGTCCCGTGCCCGGAAACTCTTGGCAACCACCTCGGCCCCCTTACGCAAGTCCACCCGTAAGCGCGCAGAGGACATTGCCCGCCGCACAGTCGAAAAGATCGTCTCTGACCCGTCGCCACCCACTCAGCCTGTACCAATCGTGGCGATGCTCAAGGGAACCCCTTATCAAGAGCCCGTTGAGGCCCGTGCAAAAACCGAGTCCGAAGCTCGCCTCATTTTGGATCTATCCGTAGACCTCGGTGCGATCATGTTGCGTGCAGGGGCATCGAGTGCCGAAACCGAACTGGCCGTTATTGCAACGTGTTCGGCGATGGGACTTCCCAACGCCGAAGTCGACCTCACCGCCACGTCTTTGACCGTGCACTATTCCGATCCCGACGGCAAACTTCTCACTGTTGTGCGCGTCGTGCGCGCGCTGTCGCTGCACTTCGCCAAGCTGTCCTCGGTGCATTCTCTCGTCGCAGACATGACCAACGGGAAGATCGACTACGACGAAGCACGTTCCAGGCTTGATGCGATTCGCCGGCAGAAACGCCCGTACGCCGAATGGGTTGTGACCCTGGCATGGGGTGTTCTTGTCATGTGCTTCATCAACCTGGTGGGCGGTAACGGTGTTGCATCAATTCTGGGTTTTGTGATTGCGATTGCGTCCGACTGGTTCGGAAAAGTTCTCTACCGTGTGAACGTCCCACCATTTTTTGTCATCATGGCGCAAACGGTCGTCGTGACTCTTGTCGCGATGGTGACCTACTCATTTGGGTTCATCACGAGCCCACAGTACATGGTCGCTGGAGGCATCGTTCTTCTGCTCCCCACTGTGACTCTGGTGTCTGCGGTGCAAGACGCGCTCACCGATTTCCCGCTCACGGCGGCCGGCAGATCGGTCACGCTGTTCATGTCTTTTGCAGGAATTGTGTCCGGCATCGCCGTGGGCCTGTACATTGGGCGCTTGGCACATCTGCGCGAGATTGATGTGATCGTTCGTTCCAGCGGGATTGACGCTCTCACCACGATCGTTGCCTTGCTCGCTGCGTTCTTAGTTGCGGCGTGCGGCGCGATTGGGTATCAAGCGGCCAAACGCACGGTGATGATCGCTGGGGTTATTGGGCTGATCGGTTTTGTGATTCTCGTTGGGCTCATGGTGCTGGGTGTGGGCAACATCTTGGCGTGCTTCGTCGCGTCAACCGTGGTGGGTTTTCTGTGCCGTCCGGCCGCTTTCAAACGTGGCGCGCCAGTCATCGTGCTCATGATTCCCACGATCTTCCCGCTTCTGCAAGGACTATCGATTTTCTCGTCCGTGTACAAAATCGTGGAACCCGAGGAAGCGGTGAGCCTTGCCAACGGCCTGTCAGCCTTGTTTGCCGCGTTGACTGCTAATGCTGCGATAGGGGTGGGGGCAATTTTGGGTGACTTTATCGTGCGTCCGCTGATGAAGCATCGGGGAGACGCCAAACGACAGGATCTGAGCCCTGATCCTGCAGAATCTGGTTCGCCCGACTAAACGGTCGAGACCCAAAGAACCCGCGGGAAGCCGACAGCGGCGACGGGTGTGCCGACTCAATAATGGGCACGTCGCCCAACTCTCGCGCCAACGCTTGCGCTTGCCGGCCCCACAAAATCGCAACCAGGGGACCACCTCGGCGGGCCAACACCCGGATCGCGTGATCAGTGATGGCTTCCCAGCCGACGCCCCTATGTGACCCTGGCGCTCCAGGGGATACTGTGAGAACCCGGTTGAGGAGCATCACTCCTTGGCGCTGCCAGGCTCGCAAGTCCCCGTGTTGGGCGGGCTCCACGCCGAGGTCGTCGTAGAGTTCTCGATAAATGTTGGCAAGGGAGCGAGGGAGAGGGCGGACATCCGGGTTGACGGCGAAAGACAAACCTATTGGGTGGCCTACTGTGGGGTAGGGGTCTTGCCCCACGATGAGAACCTTGACGTTGGCGAGGGGCTCTTCAAAGGCGCGAAAAACCGCGTTGCCCGCAGGCAAGTAACCGCGGTTCTGAGCAATCTCAGCGCGTAAGAAATCACCCATACGGGCGATCTTGTCTGCAACGGGTTCCATCGCGTGGGCCCAGTCGGGGGCCATGATGTCAGTCAGAGCCATGTTTCTGAGCCTAGTGCAGGGTGCACAGCCGATGTGCAAATTTTGCGTGTGAACCAACCGTGGACTGATGTGTCGCGCGTCACGCAGTATCGCTATGCTGGCTGGGAGGTTTATCCAACGAAAGGATTGACATGGCTGATTTCCCTCAGGCACAAGACTGGCAGATGTTCATTGGTGGCGAATGGGTTGAAGCGGTTGATGGCAGCCGCGCGGACGTCATCACCCCCATTGACCGCAACCAGGTGATTGCGACTGTACCTAACGGAAAAGCTGAAGACGCTGACGTAGCGGTCAAAGCCGCCCGTGCCGCATTCCCGGCATGGTCGCAGTTGCACTTCAAGGAACGCCAAAAGCTGCTGACCCAGTGCGCCGATGCGCTGGAAGAAGCGTCGGAGGACCTTGCGCAGCTCACTGCTCTGGACACGGGTAACGCGGTTCGCACGCAGGCCCGCCCAGAAACCAACATTCTTGTGGACCTGTTCCGCTACTTTGGTGGAGTTGCAGGCGAAGTGAAGGGTAACACCCTGCCAACTGGGCCTGACCAGTTGCAGTTCACCAAGCGTGTGCCGCTGGGTGTTGTGGCCGGTATTCTGCCGTGGAACTCACCTCTCATGATCGCTGCGTTTAAAACCCCAGCTGCCTTGGCGGCCGGAAACACGATTGTTCTTAAGTGTGCAGAAGATGCGCCGTTGACGATTCTGCGGATGGCCCAGGTGATTGGAGACATTCTCCCTGCTGGTGTTCTTAACGTTGTTACGGGTAAGGGATCGGTCATTGGTGAAGCCCTGACCCAGCATCCTGATGTCGACAAGGTGTCGTTCACCGGCTCCACCGGCGTGGGTCGCCATGTTGCCGAGGTGGCAGGCTCTCGTCTCGCTCACTCATCTATGGAGTTGGGTGGTAAGAGCCCCAACATCGTGTTCCCCGACGCACTGTCGGATGAAGTCCTTGACCAAGTGTTGCTGTCCACGCGGTTTGCGCGTCAGGGCCAGTCCTGCACAATGGGTTCGCGTCTGTTCATCCACGCAGACATTTACGACGAATTCCTGGGCAAGCTCGTTGAGCGCATCAAGGGAATGAAGGTCGGTGACCCGCGCGATGAGTCATCCGATATCGGGTGTGTTATTAACCAAAAGCAGTACGACCAGATTGCGCAGTACATTGAGATCGGTCGTTCTATGGAAGGCGTCGATGTGGCATATGACGGCAGTGACGCTCTAGAAGTCGGAGAACCTGGCTTCTACCACGCGCCCGTTGTGTTCGCGAACGCTAAGAACGACTGGCAAACCAGCCGCGAAGAAATTTTTGGCCCAGTTCTCTCAGTTATCCGGTTCGAAACCGAAGAAGAAGTCGTCGCCATGGCAAACGACTCCGACTACGGTCTTGCCGCATACGTGTTCACCAAGGACATTGACCGGGCGCTGCGCGTTGCAAATGCGATCGAATCCGGTTGGGTGCAGGTGAACCAGGGTGGCGGTCAACAGGTTGGACAGTCCTACGGCGGGATGAAGACCTCCGGATTCGGACGCGAAGCTTCGCTGGAAGGAATGCTCGAAGGATTCACCCAGATCAAGCAGATCAACGTAGCGATTCGCTGAACTTCAACGGCGGACACTCGCCGTG
>CABTZC010000073.1 GCA_902489185.1 uncultured Brevibacterium sp.
AGGGGTCTTTTGCGGAATCGAAGATGGGGTCGAGCCGTTGTTTCAGACCGCGCGGCACGGGCGCGTCGTCTGCCAGCGCGGGCATGTCAACGGAGCTGTGCGATTCAGGCGCAGGTTGCGGAAGTGCTTGTACCTCAACGGGCGGCTTGGTGGTGAGGAAGCCCGGGGCGATGTCCGCTACGTCAAGAGCTGCATAACCGGCAAGCGCGACGACGACTCCAACGCTGGTTAGCATCAAACCTGTTTTGCGGTTACGTTCTTGACGACGACGGGCTTTTCGACTGGTCATACTCTTCCAATTGAGATTGTGGGTGAGGGTGGTGCTTTCACCAGTGCACTCCGCTTATTATTCTCTATGCTAAGGGAGGTATCTCTCAGGCGCGTTTTCCACGCGCGCCTACTAGCCAGCACTAGCCAGAAATGGAGCATTCATGGAGCTTTTGGCCACAATCGAAATTCCTGCCGGTTCGCGCAACAAGTACGAAGTCGACCACGAAACCGGGCGCGTCAAACTGGACCGTTACCTGTTCACCTCGATGGCTTACCCCACGGACTACGGGTACTTCGAAGACACTTTGGGTGAAGACGGGGACCCGCTGGACGTTCTAGTTTTGCTCCACGAATCGGTGTTCCCTGGTTGCCAGCTGGACGCTCGCCCCATTGGCGTTTTCAAGATGGTTGACGAAGCCGGTGGCGACGACAAGGTTCTGGCTGTTCTCGCCGACGACCCACGCTTCGACGACATCACGGATGTGAAGGACATTTCGAAGTTCCAGCTCGATGCGATTGAGCACTTCTTTGTTCACTACAAGGACCTGGAGCCAGGCAAGTTCGTCAAGGGATCCGAATGGGCTGGCCGTGAAGAAGCCGAGCGCATCGTGAACGAGTCGATCGAACGCTTCAAGTCCGAAGGCCACTGAGCTGACAGTTGGCGCTTCAGCGATCTGGAAGGCCAGCAGACAATCTCATAGTTAGGTTGACCTAACAAGATGATCCAAGTGCCGTGTGTCACAGTACACACATGCACTTGGATCATCTTTCGTTTGCGGCACAGCCAGATGGATACCAGGCAACGGCAGAACGCCTGGCTGAGAAACTTGGCTTGTCCTTTTACGACGGTGGAGTGCATCCACGGTTCGGAACCCGCAACCTGATTTTCCCCCTCACGGGTGGCCACTACGTTGAAGTTGTTGAAGCCCTTGAACACCCAGCAGCGCTCGCAACCCCATATGGTCAGGCTGTACGCGCACGATCTGAGCTGGGTGGCGGCTGGATGGGCTGGTGCGTCCGTACCGACGATCTGGCAGGCGTAGAAGAGCGCTTGGGGCGCAAAGCCGTTGATGGCAACCGTCAGGCCGTGGGTGGCCCGGAGCTCGAATGGAAACAGATCGGCGTCAAGGGACTCATGGCAGACCCTCAATTGCCATACTTCATTCACTGGCTGTCCCCCGTTGCCGATCAACCGGGACACTGGAAGTCACCAAGTAGCGACGTTGCGATCAAGTCATTGCAGATCGCGGGTAACCGCGACAGGGTGCGCGAATGGTTGGGAACTGACGACCCTAAGCCCATTCCAGAAATTGGGATCGACTGGACGGCACCCAATGCGGCACCTGGCCTCATTTCCGCCACCTTCACCACGCCACAGGGCGAGGTTGTCATTTAAGGGCAGCGCCGGTTAAAGCGAAGCGCTTTATGCGTCTACGGCCTGGAGAATTCCAGGTGCGATGAAGCCCACCGCGTCGATGAACGTGTGTGCCCATACAAATGGCATGACTGAACCGCGGATAGAACGCGGACCAAAGAAATATAAGTACCCAAAGAGCAGGCCCATAAGCACGTTGCCCACAAATGGCCCAATCCCCTGGTACAGGTGATAGGAACCCCTGAACAGTGCCAAGCTGATAATTGCCGCCCACGGGGTTATGCGCATTTTGTGTAGACGGTCGGTTGCGTAGCCCAGAAGCAGGACTTCTTCTAAAACCCCGTTCTTGATGGCGTGCAGGATGAGCACGGGAACGGTCCACCAGTACGCACCTAAGTTGCTGGGTTTGATTTCTGCTGTGATCCCCAGGGTGCGGCCCAGGAAGTAGACTCCCAGAGTGCCCGCGCCAATCACCACAAATAGGCCTACGCCCCACAGGGTGTGAACCAGCCAGTCGCGCCGGTTTCCTGGCCACCCCATGCGTGCCCGCAGTGACGGGGTGACTGGGGCGGTGTCCCGGTCACGGGCCATGAGCCACAGAGCAAGGACCACGGGGACCACTGCAAACCCGATCCCTAACAGTTGGTACACCAGGTCAAAGAGCGGGCGGACGGACTCCGAGGTGTTGAGTTTTGCCTGTGCGTCAGAAATGGGGCCGCGGGTGGAAATGTCAACGAGGCGCACAATCGCGTAGATCGCGGACTGCCCCAGTGAGACAGCCGCGATCAGCGCGAGTTCAACTCCCCAGCGGGAACGGTCAGCTTTCACTGCGTGCTTCGGCCTTGTCGATCACGCTTGACCGGGCCATTTCCTTGATGATCTTCTTTTCGCGGCGACGTTCCTTGAAGCCTTCGATCAGCTGGTACAGAACGGGCACCAGGATCAGGGTCAGCAGGGTTGAGCTCACGAGTCCACCGATCACCACCATGGCCAGCGGCTTGGAGATGAACACGCCACCACCGCCGGTGAGTCCAAGTGCCATGGGCATGAGCGCAAAGATCGTGGCAGCTGCGGTCATGATGATGGGTCGGTACCTCAATCGCGCACCGTTGATCACCGCGGTACGCAGGTCCACACCGTGGGCGCGGAAGTGGTTGATGAGGTCGATCAGCACGATCGCGTTCGTGACCACAACACCGATCAGCATGAGAAGACCAATGAGCGAGGCTAGCCCCAGTGGCGTGTCTGTCAGCAGAAGGAGTCCAATCGATCCGGTGGCTGCGAATGGGATGGACACCAGGAGGATGAGTGGCTGGATCAGGCTCTTAAACGTGGCGACCAGGATCACGAAAACGATCAGAATAGCAGCCAGCATGGCGAGACCCATCTGCTTGAACGCATCGGCTTGTTCGGCTCCCACACCCGATGTGCTCTGCGATACGCCACTGGGCAGTTCGGTTTCGTCAACCTTGTTATTCACCGCTTGCACCACTTGACCCAGGTTGTCTCCGGAAGGCGTGACGCTTACTTGCGCAGATCGCAGTCCACCAGAGTGGCGAATCACCGGCGCAGTCTTCACTTCTTCAACGTCTGCGATCTCGGAGAGATTGACGGTTTTTTCTTCCGTCGTCGGGGTCCCAGGCATGCCCGGAACCGGAGAAGCTTGAACAGTCTGTTCCGTGTACGGGATTTCGAGTTCTTCCAACTTCTTGACGGTGTCAGCAGAACCGTCGAACAGTTTCACGCTGCGTGTTGAGGAATCGATGATGAGGTCACCAATATCCTGACCTTCGACAGCACGCTGCACGTATTCACCCACTTGCGCTTCCGTCAGGCCCTTTTCCTTGGCCTTTTTCGCATCGACAGTCACTTGCACAATGGGCTGCACGGCTTGCAGGTCGTTGGTGACGGTTTGCACGCCGTCTACGTCCTTCAGCTCTTCCGTCAGTTTCTTGACACCATCTTCTAAGGCCTTGGTGTCGTTTGAGGTGAGTGTCAGATCAATCGAGTCACCACCGGGGCCTGCACTTGCAGACATCACTTCAAGTTCACCCACACCTTTGAGCTCGTCAAAGCGTTTTTGGATGTCGGCAGAAACGTCCGAGGTGTTTGCCCCCTCTTCGAGGTTGATGAAGTAGTCGCCTGATAGCCCACCTCCATCACTGCCGAATGACAGGCCCGAATCCCCAATGGAGAACTGGTAGGACTCCACGCCAGGGGTCTTCGAAAGAACCTCTTCGACTTTTTCTGCTTGCTTTCCGGCTTCTTCTAGACCAACGCCGGGCTCAAAGGTCTGTTGGGCCTGAACGGTATCTTCGCCTGTGTCACCCAAAAATTCGGTCTTGAGCAGCGGAGTCATGGCCAAGGTTCCCACGAGCAGGACCACGCTGACCACAATCGTGACAACGGGGTGACGTGTAGCCCACCCGACTACGGGGGTGTAGGTCTTCTGGAGGCGAGTCACAGGTGACTTAAGGCTGGCAAGTTCGTCGACCTCGGCGGCGGAACCTTCATCCTCACCCAACACCGCGGCTGCTGCCTTTCCAATCACAGGCATTTCCAAGGTTGCCCTGCGTGGCCCGGTTCCCCCGGCGCGCGCACGCTTGCGGCTTTCTTTGCGTTCCTTCTTCCACTGCGCGAGGTTTTCCTTGCGCAGGGAACGGATTTCCTGCTTGTCCGCCCGAGTGAGCTTGACCCGCGATTCACGCGCACGCAAGAACCAGTACGCCAGCACTGGAACGATGGTGAGTGACACCAGCAACGAGGACAAGAGAGCGATCGAGGTGGTGAGCGCGAAGGGGCGGAACAGTTCACCCGTTTGGCCCGTGATGAACGCGAGCGGGATGAACACTGCGACCGTCGTGAGCGTGGACGAGGTGATGGCGCCGGCGACCTCGGACACGGCGGCATAGATGTTCGCGAACTTGGTGCCTCCAAGGGTTTGGCGGCGACGGATCGATTCGATGACCACGATCGAGTCGTCCACGACACGACCAATCGACATGGTCAGTGCCGCCAAGGTGAGCATGTTGAGCGAGTAGCCGGTGCGCCAAATCGCGATCATGGTGATCAGCAAGGACAGCGGAATGGAGATCGCCGTGATTGCGGTTGCGCGGAAGGACAGCAAGAACACCAGGATGACCAGGACGGCGAAGATCAGACCCAAGCCACCTTCGCGCACCAGGTCTTCGATGGACTGGTTGATGAACGGTGACTGGTCGAAGACGGTGGTGAACTCGACATTGTTGCCGATCTTCTTTTCCAGTTCAGGCAACGCGTCTTTGACACCCTCAGCCACTTCTACCGTGTTGGAGTCAGGCTTTTTGAGGACTTGAAGCGTCAGGGCGTCTTTACCGCTCGAACGCGAGATTGACGTGGTGGGTTCGTTCTTGAGTTCAATGTCGGCAACGTCGCCCACCTTGACCGGCTTTGGTTCGCCGTCATCTTCACCCGTGACGTAAAGGTTCTTAATGTCGTCCACACTGGTGAGGCGTTTTCCCACTTCAACGGGGGCGGCCCCGTTTGACGCTTTAAGTTCACCAGCTGATACCGGGACACCGTTGGTTTTGAGAATCTGGGCGAGTTCGTCAAGTTGCACGCCTTTGTCTTCCATGCGTTCAGACTTGACGCGAATCTCAACCTGTTTTTGCCTTTGCCCTGAAACAGACGCGTCACGGACACCGTCGATCTTCTTGATTTCAGGGACCGCGATGTCTTCGAGATCCTTCGACAGTTTTTCGACGTCGTCACCGGATACGGACATGACGAGGACTGGGAAGTCGTCAACGGACCCTGCAATCACCGTTGGGGTCACACCGTCGGGAAGCTCGCTTTCGACTTGCGAAACGGCGCGCTGAAGCTCACGTACCACGTCGTCAGATGAGGTGCCGTACTTCGTTTCAACTGTTATCTGACTGTTTCCCGTGGACGAAGACGAAGACACCTCGTCCACCGACTGCACGCCTGCCAGAGCGGACTCCAGAGGGTCCGTCACTTCCCGCTCGACCGCCTCGGGGGCGGCACCGGGATACTGGCTGATCACAAGGGCCTGCGGCACGTTAAAAGAAGGAAAGAGTTCCTTTTTGAGACTGACCGTGGCGATGGTTCCAAAGATGATGGCGACGACAGTGACAAGCGCGATGAGCGAGCGATTTCGCAGGCTCAAACTCACAAGATGTTTCACAAGTTCCTCTTTCAGGTCAGGGCTTCAGCTCAATCCTATGTTTGGTGCGGGAATCACATGGTGCGGTTTTCCCCACACTTCACATCAGGATGTCTGCACTTCTGCACTACCTCTTGGTGCGGGGTGGTGTGTTCAGGGGTTCGGGCGTACACAGCCACACGATGCTTGCGAGGAGACAGAACGCGCCGGCCACGGCGAAAGCCACCGCGTAGGACACGTTTTGGGCCAGAGCGGCGGTGGCAATTGGGCCTACGATCGAACCGAAGTCCATGGCCATCTGAAACCGTGAAAGCACTTTGCCGGATGGGCGTTCACTGCCAACAACATCGGCGATTGCGGCTTGCTGAGCAGGCATGATGAGCCCAGCACCCATACCTGCAACGGTGGACAGGGCAAGGAACATGGGCAAGTTGGGCCAGACTCCCAAGAGCAGGGTGGCGATTCCCATGACGGCGAAACCGGCGGATACGAATGGGACGCGGCCGTAGGTGTCGGCGAATCGGGATGAGGCGTTGATGGCGATTGCGTTGCCCAGCGCGAAGAACGTGAGAGCCAGCCCGGCGGCTTCAGGGCCCACGTTGAGAACGCTCAGAGCGAACAGCGGGTAGATCGCAACGCGGATCCCCATGGCCGACCACCCGGAGACAGCACCACCAAGGAGGGCGGCACGGTAAGCGGGAACCCGCCAGGCTTCACGCACACGCATGGGTGCCAGGGTGGCGCTGGAGGTGTCACGCTGGGAGGTGTCGTCTGGGGACACGGTGGCGCGTACCTCGGCGCGGGCAACCCGGGTGGAGCTCGCCAGCTTCACGTGGACGACGGCGGCGGCGATCACCAGTCCGGTGCCGTAAATGATGAAGGGAACCTTAAGCCCGAAGCCGGCCAACAGACCACCCACGATGGGTCCAGCGATGTTGCCGATAAGGAATGAGGTGGCGTAGAGGCCGGTGGCTCGGGCGCGGGCGTGAGGCGGGGCGAGTTTCACGATAATGGCCATGGCCGACACCGTGAACATGGTGGAGCCCAGTCCGCCCAGGCCGCGGAAGATGAGGAGTTGCCAGTAGGTCTGCGCGAACGCTACGGCGTAGGTTGAGGCGGCCACGATGAGCAGGCCGGTGACGTAGATGGGGCGTTCGCCCAGGCGATTCACCAGGGAGCCACCGGCGGGGGCGGACACTAAGCGGAAGAATGCGAACGCGCTGACAACAACCGCGGCGGCGGTTTCGCCCACGTTGAACGAGCTTGCGAACTGCGGCAAGACCGGCGCGATGATTCCGTAACCAATAGCCACGATGAACGCGGCGATGACCATGACCCAGATGTCGGCTGGGATGGCGGTTTTGGATTGCTTTTGTGTCATTGGATCCAGTCTGCCCACTGTTTGCGTGCCTGCGCCAGTTTGGGGTCGATGACGAATGAGCAGTACCCGTTACCGGGGTTGCGGGTGTAGAAGTCCTGGTGCATGTGGTCTGCGGGGAAGAACGTGCTCAGTGGTTCGAGTGTGGTCACGATTGGGCGGTCGTAGAACTGCTGGGCCTGGTCGATTGCGTTCTGGAAGCGCTGCTTTTGGTCCTGGTCTTGGTAGAACATGGCGGACCGGTACTGGGTGCCCACGTCGTGGCCTTGGCGGTTAAGACTGGTGGGGTCGTGGGTGGTGAAGAACATGCCCAGGATGACGTGCTCCGGGATGGCGTCTGGGTCGTAGGTGACTGCGACGGCCTCAGCGTGGCCCGTGGTGCCAGAGCACACTTCACGGTAGGTGGGGTTCTCCACGTGACCACCGATGTAACCGGACACCGCGTCAATAACGCCACGTGCGCGGCGCACCACGGCGTCGAAGCACCAGAAACACCCGTTCGCCAACGTGATGGTGCGGTGGTGGGTGTGTGGCTGGGGCTGGTGGTTCTGCGGTTGAGCTTGGGTCACTGGGTGCGCTCCAAATCGAATTCGCTGATGAACTCAACTGCGCCAGCACGGTATGCGCTAATCCAATCGGACAACGTAGGCGAATCTTCGTCAAGGTCGGCAACTGACAGCACGAATGCGTGGCCGTGGAGTACCTCAAGCCTTAGATGGTATTCAGCACCGTTGAAACTGGCGCGGGCGTAGACGGGGTAGGTCTGTGTACTCGGGGTCATCACACTGACGTCTGCATCTGATGGAAGTGTGAGTTCAAGAAAACAGTCGTCGAGGAACTTTAACGGGTCCTGGTCCGACGGGGCATAGAAGGTCGCGCGCAAGACTGGGATCTGTGTAGCAAGAGCCTGGGCCGCACCCGGAATGAGGTTGAGTTCAGGGTGGGCAAAATCGGTGAGAAAGTCGCGGAGATCATTCGGCAAGTCACGTTCGTAGCCCTCGCCAGCGACCGCCATCCGTTCGAAGCCGCTCTCCTCTTGCCGCTCTTCCCACGCCGAAAACGCTCGCAAGGCGATGAACGTTGCCAGGCCGGTTGCCACCTCGGGAGCGGGGATACCCCACGCGCGCAGGCGCCGGTCCACAGCCTTGTCAAGGCGGTCGAAGAGCCCCCAGGTGGCGTAGGTGAGGGCGGCCGTGGCTGTTCCAAGGCCTGCGATGGTGCCAGCGGAGGTGCGGCAGATATCCCGGGTGTTGAGCGCGTAACCGGCTGCCACGAGTCCTGTAGCCAGTGACGTCCCTATCCGCAGCGCGGCCTGGTATTTGGCGGGCACGTGATGAGTGCGGACCGCGGACAGCCCCGCGTTGGCGAGGTCAAGCACGCGGTCGAGTGCGCGCGATGGCGGGACGTCGTCGGGAATGTATGTGGTCATGGACTGTCCTTGGGTCTATGGGGTGGTGTGCAGGGCTGGCGGGCG
>CABTZC010000074.1 GCA_902489185.1 uncultured Brevibacterium sp.
CAACGCAAGTGACCGACGACGCCAGCTTGCTTGAGGTTATGGGGATTCCCGCCGTAGGCGTCGAAGGCTCCCATGAAGCATTTAAAATCACCCACCCCCTTGATCTTGAGCTTGCGCGCATGATGTGCGCACGGAAGGAAGACGCGTGATTGTTCCCCAGGTAGGAATCGGTGTAGACGTCCACGCAATAAGCGACAACCCCGACCGGCCCATGTGGCTGGCAGGACTGTTGTGGGAAGGTGTCGTGGGGCTGGAAGGTCACTCCGATTCCGACGCAGTGGCTCACGCGTGCTGCGACGCCATTTTTTCTGCGGCAGGTGTTGGCGACCTGGGGGCGCATTTCGGAACAGACCGCCCGGAATTTGCAGGAGCCAGCGGATGTGCGCTTTTGCGTGAAGCCGCACGAATTGTGCGCCAGGCTGGTTTTGAGATTGGCAACATCAGCGTTCAGGCGGTCTGTAACCGACCAAAAATTGGTACTCGGAGAGACGAAGCGCAACGTGTTCTCAGTGAAGCAGCAGGGGCCACCGTTCATGTTTCCGGGACAACGACTGACCGCTTGGGGTTAACCGGCCGAAGCGAAGGTGTGGCTGCCATTGCTACCGCCCTGGTGTACCGGGCTCAGTAATTCCCTATTTAATCCCTACGGGGTAGCGCCACCCTAAAGCGCACCTCATTAAGAGCGTGTAAAGAATTTCGGGCCAGGTGTAAAGAAAGCGTAAGGACCCGCAGTGCCCAACGTGCGGGTGAGTTTTGATATTCACTGTCACTCAACTGAGTGGCTTCGCGCCGAGGTGAATCGACGTGAATTCTGAAATACCTCAGAAAGCTGAATCGTGTTAGACATCCTCTTCATTGCACTCACCGTGGCGTTTTTCGCTGTCGTCGGTGTGTTCGGTTGGGCGGTGAACAAACTATGAGCCTCGTCGACATCGTCTGGTTAGCGTTTTGTTCCGTCACAACGGCTTACGTTTTTTACTCTCTCATCCGTCCTGAAAGGTTCGACTGACAGTGGAACTTTTGCAACTTCCGTTGATGGTCGCCCTGCTTGCCGTTGTGCATGTACCAATGGGCAACTACATGGCGCACACGTTCACGAGTGCGAAACACTTGAAGATTGAACGCTTCATGTACCGCCTTGCAGGCGTGAACCCTGAAGCACAACACACGTGGAAGATGTACCTGCGAAATATTCTGGTGCTCTCCGCACTTTCCGTTTTGGGAATGTACATTCTCCAGCGGATTCAGCAGTGGCTCCCCATGAACATGGGACTGGGGCCAGTGTCTGCGGACCAAGCGTGGAACACAGCCACGTCATTTGTGACTAACACCAACTGGCAGTCGTACGGTGGCGAAACCACCATGAGTCATCTGACCCAGATGTTGGCTCAGAACTTCCAGAACTTCATTTCGGCAGCCGTTGGAATCGTCGTGGCCATTGTGCTTATTCGCGCAATCGCATACCGCGAAACCGACAAACTGGGGAACTTCTGGGTGGACCTGGTTCGCTGTTGCCTCCGGATTCTTTTGCCCATCGCTTTTGTTGGTGCAGTGCTTTTGATCCTGGGCGGAGCGATTCAGAACTTCAACGGTCCACAAGTCGTTCAGACACTTGCGGGTGGCCAGCAAACCATTCCGGGTGGACCGGTTGCGAGCCAGGAAGCCATCAAAGAACTGGGCACCAACGGTGGAGGGTTCTTCAACGCGAACTCCTCCCACCCCTTTGAGAACCCTAACGGGTGGACCAACCTGCTTGAAGTGTTCCTCATTCTGTTGATCCCATTTGCACTCCCACGCACCTACGGCGTCATGGTCGGTGACAAGCGTCAGGGTTATACGGTTCTCGGTGCAATGGCCATTCTGGCGATCGGTTCGCTGGTAAGCATCACTGCCCTTCAGATGAGCTTTGCAGACAACAACCTGGCTGCAATGGAAGGAAAAGAAACCCGTTTTGGCGTTCTTGGATCGACGCTTTTTGCCACGGCCACCACGCTGACGTCAACCGGCGCAGTGAACTCTATGCACTCGTCATACGAACCGCTCTCCGGTGGTATTTTGATCTTCAACATGCTCTTGGGTGAAATTTCCCCTGGTGGTGTGGGATCGGGCCTGTACGGAATGCTTGTTGTAGCAATCATCGGAGTCTTCATCAGCGGACTCATGGTTGGTCGTAGCCCCGAATACATGGGCAAGCGTATCGGCCCTACCGAAGTCAAGCTCATCAGCATGTACGCACTCGTCGTACCTGTTGTTGTTCTGCTGGGAACCGGTCTGGCAATCGCGCTTCCATCAACCCGTGACTCACTGGCCAACTTTGGGCCACACGGCTTGAGCGAAGTTCTCTACGCGTATACGTCGGCAGGTAACAACAACGGATCAGCCTTCGCTGGTTTCAACGCGAATACCCCGTTCCTCAACGTGTCACTTGGTTTCGCAATGCTGTTAGGCCGCTTCGTCCCAATTGCGCTGGTGCTCTGTCTTGCTGGGCGCCTGTCTGTCCAAGCCCCAGTGGCAAAAACCAAGGGAACGCTTCCCACAGACACACCTCTTTTCTCGGTTGTCATGGCCGGTACTGCTCTTCTCATCACCGGCCTGTCCTTCCTTCCGACTCTTGCTCTCGGACCTCTTGCTGAAAGGTTCATGTCATGACCACTCAGATTCAGGAAACTGAAACTGAAACCCGGAATGCCACCTCGGCACAGTCTGGAATCAGTGGAAAGCTGATTCTCGCATCCTTGCCCCAGGCGCTCCGCAAACTTAACCCCGCGACCATGGTTCGGACCCCCGTGATGTTCATCGTGGAGGTTGGTGCTGCCATCACTCTGGTCCTCGGGTTCATCCACCCCAGCCTGTTCACGTTTACGTTGGCGATCTGGCTGTTCCTGACCGTGGTATTCGCCAACCTGGCCGAGGCGGTTGCCGAGGGGCGTGGTAAAGCACAGGCCGACGCGCTTCGAAAGACCCAGACAGCGTCGACAGGGCGTGTGCGACGCCCCAATGGAGAAGTGGAAGAAGTTCCGTCTTCGTCCTTACGACCCGGTGACGTTGTCATCGTGTCTGCAGGCGAAACAATCCCCGGTGACGGAGATGTGATCGCAGGGGCAGCAACCGTTGACGAATCAGCTGTTACAGGTGAATCTGCGCCCGTGATTCGCGAATCCGGTGGTGACCGCTCAGCCGTGACAGGAGGTACACGCGTACTGTCCGACACCATCGAGGTGAGAATCACCTCGGAACCCGGAAACACGTTCATCGACCGCATGATTGGTCTGGTCGAAGGTGCAAGCCGTCAGAAGACACCAAATGAACTTGCTTTGAGCGCCTTCTTGTCTGTGCTGACGCTGATTTTCGTCCTGGTTGTTCTCACCTTGGTTCCGATGGCCAACTACTCGAACGCTCAGCAACCAATCACCGTGCTCATTGCATTGCTGGTGTGTTTGATCCCCACGACGATTGGTGCTCTTTTGTCTGCGATTGGGATTGCCGGTATGGACCGGTTGATTAAACGCAACGTCCTTGCCACCTCGGGAAAGGCAGTGGAAGCCGCCGGTGACGTGACAACGCTGTTGCTGGATAAAACTGGAACCATCACGGTTGGTAACCGCAAAGCCACGGCCTTTGTTGCGGCTGAAGGAATCTCGGAAATCGAGTTGGCTCGCAAAGCGCAACTGTCTTCACTTGCTGACGAAACTCCAGAAGGGCGCTCGATCGTGGTACTGGCCCAGGACGGTCTTGGGTTAGGAGAAGTTCCTGAAGCCGATTTCGCTCAAGCGGAGTTCATTCCGTTCAGTGCAGAAACTCGAATGAGCGGTGTCAAACTTTCTGACAATCACCAAGTCGTCAAGGGAGCTGCCACTGAAATGGTCAAGTGGGTCGAACAGTCTGGTGTCACGGTAGGTGACGACGTCAAACAGGCGATTGAGCGCATCTCGAACGACGGTGGTACAGCACTCGTCGTAGCAGAAGAAGAGAACGAGAAACGCCAAGTCCTGGGTACCATTCACCTAAAAGACATCATCAAAGAGGGTATGGTCGAACGCTTTAAAACGTTGCGCGCGATGGGTATCCGCACCGTGATGATCACAGGTGACAACGAACTGACAGCTCAAGCAATTGCGCGTGAAGCCGGCGTTGACGACTATTTGGCTCAAGCTAAACCGGAAGACAAGCTCGCACTGATTCGCCGTGAACAAAAAGGCGGAAACATGGTGGCGATGACCGGTGATGGAACGAATGACGCTCCCGCACTGGCTCAAGCTGACGTGGGTGTAGCCATGAACACCGGTACTCAGGCTGCGAAAGAAGCCGGAAACATGGTTGACTTGGACTCCGACCCCACTAAGCTCATTGAGATCGTGGAGATCGGTAAACAGCTCTTGATCACCCGCGGGGCGCTTACGACGTTCTCGATCGCGAACGACATCGCAAAATACTTTGCCATCGTGCCGGCTATGTTCGTGGTGGCATTCCCCGGTCTCGATGTTCTGAACATCATGCGCTTGTCATCACCAGAGTCAGCAATCACATCTGCTGTGATCTTCAACGCGATCATCATTGTGTTGCTCATTCCTCTAGCGCTCCGCGGTGTGAAATACGTTCCCGGAACATCGCACCAGCTTTTACGACGCAATCTCGTTGTGTACGGACTGGGCGGATTCGTCGTTCCCTTTATCGGCATCAAGATCATCGACATGATCGTTTCGCTTCTACCTGGTTTCTAAAGGAAAGTCTCATGGCACAGAAAACCGCAGGGGTAGTTTCGGCTACCGTTCAAGCAACCCGCACATTATTGGTCTTGCTGGTCATTCTGGGGCTCATATACCCCGGAGCGACGTGGCTAGTAGGGCGGCTGAACGCCAACGGTGCGGACGGTTCTTTCTTGGAGTACAACGGCCAGGTCGTCGGTTCAAAACTCATTGGACAAGACACCTCGGAGGACCCCAGCTTGTTCCACCCTCGTCTTTCATCCGGTGACTATGACGGAATGTCTTCTGGTGGTTCCAACCTCAGCCCGGTAGGCGACGAGTTGCAGAAAACCATCGAAGAAACCAAGAAGTCGATCGCTGCAGAAAATAATGTCGATCCGGCTGAGGTTCCAGCCGATGCCGTAACAGCGAGCAGCTCGGGTCTAGATCCACATATCAGCAAGGAGTATGCTCACATTCAGATTGAACGTGTTGCGAAGAACTCGGGACTATCGGTTACAGAGGTCGAGGAACTCGTTGAGAAGAACTCATACGGGTCGATCCTCGGATTTATCGGTAGTCCACGAGTGAACGTCAACACCCTCAACCTGGACGTGGTTAAGGCAAAGGGCTGAAATGAACGGACGTCGCGGATCGCTCAAGGTTTTCTTGGGTGCCGCTCCGGGAGTGGGTAAAACCTACGCAATGTTGGAGGAAGCCCACTCCCTGTCGAAGTCTGGAACCGACGTGGTTGTTGGCGTTGTCCACACGCACGGACGCGCTGGGACAGCTGCCAAGGTTGAAGGCTTGGAACTTATCCCAACTAAAAAGGTTCTCTATCGAGGATCTGAATATGACGAGCTCGACGTTGACGCGATTCTGGAACGACGACCGGAAGTGGTGCTCGTCGATGAGCTTGCACACACGATCGTGGGAGCGGAAAGCTCATGCAAGCGTTGGCAGGATGTGGAAAGGATTCTCAACGCCGGAATCGACGTGATCTCGACGGTAAACATCCAGCACGTGGAATCGCTTAACGACGTTGTCGCTGACATTACGGGGCATGTCCAGAACGAAACCATTCCCGACGCTGTTTTGCGCGATGCTGACGACATCGAACTCATCGACTTAAGTCCGGACGCCCTGCGCATCCGCCTACGCCGAGGTCAGATCTACAAGCCAGCCGCTGCTGATGCTGCCCTTTCACGGTTTTTCCGGAAAGGGAACCTCACAGCGCTTCGTGAACTTGCGCTGCTGTGGCTTGCCGATCAAGTCGATGAGGGCCTAGCGAAGTACCGGAACGAAGAAGGCATCCACTCCACCTGGCCTGCCCGTGAACGCATCCTGGTCGCAGTTGCTGGAGGACCACACGTACCCACCTTGATTCGCCGAGGTATGCGAATCGTGGGACGTATGGCCGGGCGTGAACTCGTGGTTGTTCACATCGTTCCCACGGACGGTGCGCCTCTCATGTCTGATATCGACATTCAGCAGGCAAGAACGCTGACGGAATCCCTTGGAGGTACGTGGCACACGCTATCGGGTGAAGACTACGCAGAGACTCTTCTGGAGTTTGCGAACACCATCAATGCCACACAGTTGGTAATCGGATCATCCCGAACGCCGTGGTACAAGAAACTACTTTCACAACCAACGAGCTCACGCATTATCGATGGCGCGGGTGACATCGACGTCCATATCGTCACGAACCACGGAACTGGCGAACCACAACCTCCGCGACGACGACCTCGGCGAAACCTGTCTGTAGCACGCACGATGAGCGCGTGGGTTTTGGCCGGTGTGTGTATCGCCGGCATTACGGCGATGGGAATTTCAGAGGCTCATGAAGTGGTCGCGTTTTCCACCTTGAGCATGGCTTATGTCCTGGTGGTTGTGGTTGTTGCTCTTGTCGGGGGACTGTGGCCGGCGCTCGCATCCGCTGTTGTGGGAACCGGATTACTCAACTGGTTCTTCACTGAGCCTTTGCACACCATGTCGATCGCTGAACCGGAAAACATCTTCTTGTTGTTCGTGTTCATTGTGGTTGCAGCTCTCGTGGCACGTGTTGTTGATGGGGCCGCGCGGAGGACGCAAGAAGCACGAACGGCTCGTGCTAACGCACAGCTCATGACCGAACTGGCAGGGTCAGTGATTCGCGAAGGTGTTGATATTCAGGCCATTCTGGACAAGATCGCGCAAGCGTTTGGCCAAGACAGCGTCACCTTGGGCTACTTCGATGACAACAAGAGCCTTGTAACGGAATACCGTTCGGGGAAAGAGCTCACGTCGGGGAGCGAGGCTGATGAGACGTTTACTCTGGATGACCATCACGTACTTCTGTTGGCGGGCCGCCCGCTCAATGCGAGTGAACAGAGAGTATTGGACGCGTACACGGGACGGCTCGTTGGTCTCATGACTCAGACACAACTGACGGAAGCGCGATTGCAAACCCGTCAGCTGGAAGCTGCGAACGCGATTCGTACAGCATTACTCAGCGCAGTTTCACACGATCTGCGGACCCCGCTGGCAACGATTAAAACCTCAGTTTCCGGTCTACTTCTCGGTGATGTAGACCTGCCAAAAGATCTGCAAGTTGAGCTGTTGCGTTCGATTGAAGCATCCTCTGATCGGCTCGACAGGATCGTGGCTGACCTTTTGGACATGTCACGTGTGCAAACCAATACGCTCAGTATCAACGAGACCGTCATTGGGCCGGCTGAACTGGTGGCGCGCACGGTCGATCACATGGACCCCACGCTGAAACCTGAACCGCTCGAAATTGCGGTTCCCCACGACCTGCCGCTGGTCAAAACCGACGCAAGTTTGGTGGAGCGCATCCTGGAAAACCTGTTGTCGAACGCCGCTAAACATACAGAGAACGGAGTGAAGATCGATGCGGCGCGAGAGGGAGACCGAGTAGCAATTCGTGTCATTGACTTTGGCCCGGGTCTCAGCGACGAAGCGAAGCAACAACTGTTTACCCCGTTTACTCGGCTGGGTGACACCACCAATTCGCGTGGACTTGGGCTAGGCGCTGCCGTCGCGAAAGGTCTAGCCGAAGGAATCGGTGGCGAACTTGTCGCCGATGACACCCCTGGAGGTGGACTCACGATGGTTCTGTCTCTGCCCATCGGAAAAGTCACTCCCGCACCGTTTGTATCAGATCACATGACGACAAGGAGTACGACGCTGTGATTCTCATTGTTGAGGACGACCCGACCCTGTCTCGTGCAATGGCAGTAAATCTCATTGCGCGTGGCTACAAGGTGCTTACTGCTAACACGGGGGAGCAGGCGCTTACCTTGGCGTCAGATCACCCGATCGAAGCTATTTTGCTTGACCTTGGACTTCCGAACATGAGCGGTTTAGACGTCATTGACGGAATCCGAGGTTGGTCACAAGTTCCGATCATCGTGGTGACAGCGCGACATGAAACGCAATCAAAAATCGAGGCTTTAGACCGCGGTGCTGACGACTACGTCACTAAGCCATTCGCGTTAGGTGAGTTGTTGGCCAGACTGCGAGCAAACTTGCGTCGTGTTCCGCAAGAAACGGCTGAACCGGTCGTCGTCACCTCCGACGGCAGGTTGTCGATTGACCTGGCCCGCAACATCGTGGCGGTGTCAGGAGAACAGGTGAGTCTGACCCCACACGAGTGGAAGATCGTCGGCTACCTGGCACGCCACCCTAATCGTTTGGTCCGCCGGGAAGAACTACTGACACACGTATGGGGCAAGGGTTATGAAAAGGAAAGCAACTACGCGCGCGTCTACATGTCACAAATTAGGCAGAAGCTCGAAGTTGATTCTGCAACGCCAAAATACTTCATTACCGAACCGGGTATGGGGTACCGCTTTGTTCCAGGCGACGACTGACCGGGATGACCGGGCTCAGTAACGTGAAGGCGGGGG
>CABTZC010000075.1 GCA_902489185.1 uncultured Brevibacterium sp.
AAAGAACACGCCGTCGGGGTTGTAGGACTGGAGTTCTTCGAATGTGGTGGTTGCAGGTACCACGTGAACTTCCATTCCTCGCGCAGCCAGGTGGAATGGTGAGCGTCCTTTGATGCCCAGGTCGTAGGCGACGACGGTGAATTTCTTTTCGCCTTGCGCTTCCACGGTGTACGCCGAGGTGGTGCTCACCTCGTCCGCCAGAGCCGAACCTTCCATGCGGGGCTGGGCTTTGACCTGTTCGAGCAGTGCGGCGTGGTCGTGTGAAGCTTCTTCCCCTGAGAAGATGCCGACGCGCATGGATCCTTCTTCACGCAACCTGAGGGTGAGTGCGCGGGTGTCGACGTCGGAGATGCCCACGATTCCCAGGCGCTTGAGGCGGGTTTCGAGGTCTTCGGTGGAGCGCCAGTTGGACGAGATACGGGAGGCGTCGCGTACGACGTAGCCGGCGACCCAGTAGTCGCGTGATTCGTCGTCTTCGTCGTTGACCCCTGTGTTTCCCACGTGTGGGAACGTCTGGATGACCACTTGCTTGTGGTACGACGGGTCGGTGAGGGTTTCTTGGTACCCGGTCATTGCGGTGACGAATACCGCTTCGCCAAAGGTTGTTCCTCGTGCACCGTATGCGGAGCCTTCGTAGACGGTGCCGTCTTCTAGGACTAGGACCGCAGGTTCAAAAGTGCTCATTTCACCTTCTCTGTCAGGGCTAAACTTTCACATATTTCTGTGCGTGCGTGGGCCAGGCGGGGTCGGAATCCGGTGGCGACCTGTGTGTCGCCCAGGGTCCATATGATCACCACGAGGCCATCTTTTTCAACGAATTTGCCTACCATTCCGGATGCCGTGGTGACCTGGTCAATCGCGTTCAGCGGGATTTCGATTCCGTCAATTCCGTCCAGCAAGAAAACAACGCGGTCGTCCTCAATGTGCAGGGCCCCGTTGGTACGCACGCCGAGGTGGTGGACGTTGATCCGTTCAAGAGGGTCGTTTGCGTACGTGGTGGCGACGTACATCCCTGGGTGCCCGGGTCCGGATGGTTCGCGGGTGGGCCTCAGTGGTTCAGGGATGTGTGACTGCGATGCCTGCCGGTTCTTCCAGCCCTTCCACATGAGGAAGAACAGAACAGCCAGGACGACAAGCAGAATGAGGACGGGGATCAGTCGATCCACGTGTGGCCACCTCCTGAAATGGGGTGTGGTTCAGCGAGTTCACCGTTTCGTACAACGTGGGCACCGTACAGGAAGGTGTGGACCACTTGAGTGTCAACCTTGAACCCCTTGAACGGGTTGTTGCGACCCAGAGTCGCGTGGTCGTTCGGTTCTATGGTCACGTCAGCCGCTGGGTCGATCAGGACGATGTTGGCCGCTGCACCCTCTTCCAGTGAACCGTGCGTGGTGAGTCCAGAAATTTGGGCGGGCCTGGTGCTCATCACGCGGGCTACGTCGTGCCAGTCGAAGTCGTGGTCTTTCATGGCTTCGACAACGATGGCCAAAGCTGTTTCCATTCCCACCATGCCCATTGCAGCGGCGGTCCATTCGGCGCACTTGTGCTCGGCGGTGTGCGGTGCATGGTCCGTTCCAACAATGTCGATCGTTCCGTCTGCTAGGCCGTCGCGCACCGCCTTCACATCTGCTTCTGTGCGCAGTGGCGGGTTCACTTTGTAGACGGGGTCGTAGGAGCGCACTAACTCGTCAGTGAGCATGAGGTGGTGTGGGGTGACTTCGGCGGTGACGTTCACACCTCGGGACTTGGCCCAGCGAACAAGCTCTACCGAGCCCTTGGTGGACAAGTGGCACACGTGGAGGCGCGAGCCTACGTGTTCCGCCAAAAGGATGTCGCGGGCGATGATGGCTTCTTCAGCCACTGCGGGCCAGCCGGGCAGTCCCAGTTCGGCACTGACCACGCCTTCGTTCATTTGGGCGCCTTCGGTGAGGCGTGGTTCTTGCGCGTGCTGCGCAATGATCCCGTTGAACGATTTGACGTATTCCAGGGCCCGGCGCATGAGCAGCGGGTCGTGGACGCACAGCCCGTCGTCGGAGAAAATGCGAACCCCGGCCTCCGAGGACGCCATGGCCCCGAGTTCCGCCAACGCAGTACCTTCTTGACCTACCGTGACAGCGCCAATCGGAACGACATCGGTGTAGCCTGCCTGGCGTCCCAGGTTCCACACCTGCTCAACCACTCCAGCGTTGTCTGCAACCGGTTGCGTGTTGGCCATCGCGTGGACGCACGTGTACCCACCTCGGGCAGCCGACTGCGATCCGGTGAGTACGGTTTCGGCGTCTTCTTTTCCGGGTTCGCGCAGGTGTGTGTGCAGGTCCACCAGACCGGGAAGGGCGATGAGGCCGGATCCGTCGATCGTGGTGTCCGGGTTGTCGATGTGCGGAACGATTCGACCGCCGTCAATTGCGATGTCGGTGGGTTCGCCACCATAGGGTTTGACTGACGTGATGAGGATCGACACGGTTAACCTTCCTGTCCGGTGAGTAGGCGGTACAGGGCGGCCATGCGCACGGCGACCCCGTTTTCTACCTGGTTGAGAACTACTGCGCGGGGTGAGTCGGCGGCCGCGGAGCAAATTTCGAATCCGCGGTTCATGGGGCCGGGGTGCATGATCCAGGTGTCCTCGCCCAACGCGCTCAGACGTTCCTGTGTGAGTCCCCACATGCGCGAATATTCGCGGGGGTTGGGGAAGAACGCTTGGTGCATGCGTTCGAGTTGCACGCGCAACATCATGACGGCGTCGAAGTCGTAGTCAGCAATCGCATCGTCGAATGAGTAGCTCACGTCGCACGGCCAGCTTTCCACTCCCCACGGCAACAGCGTGGGTGGGGAAATGAGCACCACGCGCGCACCCAGGGTGTTGAGCAGGTGGACGTTGGAGCGGGCAACCCGGGAGTGCAGCACGTCGCCCACGATCGCCACGGTTGCGCCGTCCAGGGTGCGCCCGCGGGAGCCGTCGGCCGGCCCCGAGGCGGGTTGTCCGGAGATAATCCGGCGCAGGGTGAAGGAGTCCAGGAGCGCCTGGGTGGGGTGTTCGTGGGTGCCGTCGCCTGCGTTGAGGACGGGGGCGTGCAACCAGCCCGAGGCGGCAATCCGGTGCGGGGTCCCCGAACCTGGGTGCCTCACCACGATCGCGTCGGCGCCCATCGCGCCGAGTGTCTGGATGGTGTCTTGCAGGCTTTCACCCTTCGACACGGACGAGCCCTTGGCGGAGAAGTTCAGAACATCGGCAGACAAGCGTTTGGCTGCTGCTTCAAATGAGATGCGCGTGCGGGTGGAGTCTTCGAAGAACAGGTTGACCACGGTGCGCCCACGTAAAACGGGAAGTTTCTTCACTTCACGTGCGGACACCTGTGTCATTTCTTCTGCGATGTCGAGCAGTTCAACGGCGTCGTCACGGGAGAGGTCTTTTGTCGACAGCAGGTGTTTCATCACGCCTCCGAAATCGTGACAGAATCCTCACCGTCAATTTCTTTGACGGTGACGGATACGCGTTCTGAAAGGGACGTGGGGAGATTCTTACCCACGTGGTCGGCCCGGATAGGCAGGGCCCGGTGGCCGCGGTCAACAAGAACAGCCAGGCGCACGGCTTCGGGCCTGCCCACATCGGCTAAAGAGTCCAGGGCGGCGCGGATTGTGCGGCCAGAAAACAGGACGTCGTCAATGAGAACCACGGTTTTCCCGTCGATTCCGCCGCGGGGAATGTTCGTGGGTTCGGGCGTGCGCAGTTTGCCTGCTTTGAGGTCGTCCCGGTACATGGTGATGTCGAGGCTTCCCACGATTTCTGGGACGTCGACACCGGGTTCAATCTGCCCGATACGTTCTGCTAGACGCTGCGCAAGGGGCACTCCGCGGGTGGGAATTCCTAATAAAACAAGGTTCTGTGCGCCCTTGTTCGCTTCAATGATTTCGTGGGCTATGCGAGAAAGTGCTCGAGCCATTTCTTTAGCGTCGAGAACTGTACGTGTTCGCATGACTCCTCCTTCTCCGCCTCACGGGACGGTGGTTAAAGGTGGTTTCATGACAAGCATACCTAAAGCGTGTCTTTAAGTTTGCTGATCCTGTCCAGCAGAGCGTTGACGAAAGCAGGTGAATCGTCGGTGGAGTACTCCTTGGCCAGGGTGACGGCTTCGTCGATTGCGACAGGGTCGTCGACGTCGTCGTTGTAAAGAATCTCCCACAGGCCGATCCTCAGAACAGCGCGGTCGACCCGCGGCATTCTCTCTAAGGTCCAGCCGTGTGCGTAGGTCGAAATAAGTTCATCCAACTGCGCACGGTGAGTGACGACCCCGTCGACGATTTCGCGGGAGTAGGGCCGCAGGGGGTACTCTTCGTCGTTTTCGCGAAGCTTGATGAGCTCGGCTTCTGGGAGGTTGCGAGCTTCAGCTTCAAACAGGAGTTCGAGTGCCCTGCGGCGTGCTCGATACCGGGCGCTCACTCTTTGACGCGCCCCATGTATTCTCCGGTGCGGGTGTCAACGCGAACCCGGGTACCGGTTTCAAGGAATAGAGGAACCTGGATTTCGTATCCGGTTTCTACCGTTGCTGGCTTGGTTCCACCGCTGGAACGGTCACCCTGCAGACCGGGTTCGGTGTGGCTGATGGTGAGTTCCACTGCTGCGGGCAGTTCGATGTAGAGCGGGTTACCTTCGTGGAATGCAACCTGGACGCTCTGGTTTTCGAGCAGGAAGTTCGCGGCGTCGCCTACCAGGGTTTCAGACAGTGGGACCTGGTCGTAGTCCTGTTCGTCCATGAAGATGTAGTCGGAACCGTCGTGGTAGAGGTACTGCATGTCGCGGCGGTCCACGTTAGCGGTCTCAACCTTAGTTCCAGCATTGAAGGTGCGGTCCACAATCTTGCCGGACAGCACGTTCTTGATCTTGGTGCGCACGAAAGCCGGGCCCTTTCCTGGCTTCACGTGCAGGAATTCAACAACCTGCCAGAGTTCGTTGTCGAGCTTGAGAACCATACCGTTCTTCAGATCGTTGGTGGTTGCCACGCGATTCCTTTCATAGATGTGAGGGCCTGTGCGCCCAGAAGATTGTAACAGGTGGTCTAAATGGTCCGCACGGGTGAGTCGACTCCGATTGCTTGGTATGCCGTGTACAGGAGCGAGGTGTCCGGAACTTCCACGACAACGGGTTGGGCGATGTCGCGCAGCACCACAAAACGCATGAGGTTCCCGCGGGCTTTTTTATCCCGCTTCATGGTGTCGAGCAGTTGCGGCCAGCGGTCGGAACGGTACCCGGTAGGCAGCCCGAGGTGTTCCAAGATTGCGCGGTGGCGGTCCACCACCTCGGCGGGAAGGTTTTTGAGCATCACTCCCAGTTCAGCTGCAAACATCATGCCCACGGCCACGGCAGCGCCGTGGCGCCACTGGTAGCGCTCATTGCGTTCGATTGCGTGGCCCAGGGTGTGGCCGTAGTTGAGGATTTCGCGGGTACCAGATTCCTTGAAGTCACCAGAGACCACGCGGGCTTTCACTTCGATGGTGCGTTCGATGATCTGACGCAGTTCGGGCGATTCGTGATTGGCCAGAACGTCCTTGGGCGTGCTTTCGATGAGCTCCAGGATCGTGGGGTCGGCGATGAAACCGCATTTGACGGCCTCGGCCATGCCGGTGAACAGTTCGTTTTCTGGCAAGGTTGCTAGCGTGTCCGTGTCGACGAGCACGCCTGCGGGTGAGTGGAAGGCGCCCACCAGGTTTTTGCCTTCTGCTGTGTTGATCCCGGTTTTGCCACCCACCGCGGCGTCGACCATGCCCAAGAAGGTGGTGGGAATGTTGACGAAGGTGATTCCACGCAACCAGGTAGCTGCCACGAAACCTGCGACGTCGGTGATGGCTCCCCCACCCACGGCAACGATCGCGTCGGAGCGCGTGAAGTCGGACTGGCCCAGGATCTGCCAGCAGAACTCCGCGACCCGGATATGCTTTGCTTCTTCGGCGTCGGGGATTTCAGCGGCGATTGCGTCGAGTCCGGTGCTGGCCAGGTCTTCGCGCACGAGTTCGCCGGTTGTGCGCAGCGCGCGCGGGTAGATCACCAGGACGCGCTGGACTTGTGAGCCCAGCAGTTGGGGCAGTTTGCCCAGGAGTTTCGATCCAACGATGACGGGGTAGTCGCCTCCGCCGGTCACGCGGATTTCAGTCAATGGTCTCCTCCTGCTCAAAGCGGGCGTACTCTTCTTCACGTTGCAGTTTAGTGAGCACGTCAACCACTCGGTTGACCACTGTCGAAGGGGGTTCGTTTGACGCGCTCACGGTTGCGGTGGACACGGATTCATACAGTGGCAGACGTTCGTCAACCAGTGCCTGCCAGGCGGCTACAGGGTCGGTGTCGTCGTCTAAGAGCGGACGGCGCGAACCCCCAAGGCGCACGCGCGCCACATCGGCGTCGATCATGATGGTGATGACTTTGATGGCCGGGTGTTTCAGTTGTGCGCGGGTTCCCGGGTTGAGGATCGCGCCCCCTCCCAAAGACACCACTCCGGGGCGGTCGAGCAGTTCACGCAAGGACTTGCGCACCACCTCGCGCTCGATTTCGCGGAACCGGGCTTCACCTCGGGAGGCAAATATCTGCTGAATGTCACCGTATTCTTCGACAATGCGGGCGTCGGTGTCGCGCAGTGGAATATCCAGGCGTTCAGCGAGGAGGCGTCCAATGGTGGATTTCCCTGCCGCCGGTGGACCGATCAACGCGATCCGCGCGCCCGCGGCCGGCACCGGGTTAAGCGGTGGCACAGGCCTTGGGACGGGCTCTGCACTCATTGGCCCAACAGGAACGGATCGATGTGGCTCAGGTACGCATCGCGGTTACGTTTGACTTCGTCAACCGAGTCCCCGCCGCACTTCTCCAGCACCGCTTGAGCCAGTTCCAACGCGACCATGGCTTCAGCGACCACACCGGCTGCGGGCACGGCGCATACATCGGAGCGCTGGTGGTGTGCCTTGGCTGGTTCTTGGGTTGCCACGTCAACCGTGGACAGTGCACGAGGCACGGTGGAAATGGGTTTCATGGCCGCGCGCACAATAATGGGTTCGCCAGTGGTCATGCCACCTTCGATACCGCCGGCGCGGTTAGTCAGACGCTTCACACCGTTTTCCGCGTCGATCTCGTCATGAGCCACGGAGCCGCGGCGACGCGCGGTTTCAAACCCGTCCCCGATTTCTACACCCTTGATCGCCTGGATACCCATGAGTGAAGCAGCCAGGCGCGATTCCAAACGACGGTCTCCAGTCACGTGCGATCCCAGGCCGGGGAACGCACCGTACACGATCACTTCGACGACCCCACCCAGGGTGTCGCCGGCCTTCTTAGCGTCTTCGACCTCGGCGACCATCCGTTGCGAAAGCTCCGGATCGAAGCACCGCAATGGGTCGGCATCCAACTGCTCAACGTCAGCGGCGGTGGGGCGTGCCAGGTCGCGTCCGCCTTCGACCGGGCCAATGGCAACGGTGTGGGACACAATCTCGATGTCAAGGGCTTTGAGGAACTGGCTCGCGACAGCGCCCAGAGCCACGCGGGTTGCGGTTTCACGGGCGGAGGCACGCTCCAGGATGGGGCGCGCTTCGTCCCAGTCGTACTTCATCATGCCAACGAGGTCGGCGTGCCCCGGCCGAGGTCGCGTCAGCTTGGCGGCGCGAGCCTGCCCTTCCAGCTCGTCAGGGTCGACGGGGTTGGGGCTCATGACGGTTTCCCATTTGGGCCATTCCGTGTTGCCCACTTCGATTGCTACGGGTCCGCCCAGGGTCTTGCCGTGGCGTACACCGCCAACGAGGCGTACTTTGTCGGCTTCGAACTTCATACGGGCGCCTCGGCCGTATCCCAGCCGGCGGCGCGCGAGTGCGCGGGAAATATCTTCGGTGGTGACGTCGACGTGTGCGGGGAGTCCCTCAAGGATTCCTACGAGCGCTTCGCCGTGCGATTCACCTGCGGTCAGCCATCTCAACATTTAACTAACTCTACAGAATGAGTGGCGTAAGTAACGCTGCGGCCCACGCTCCGATCAGCATGTGTGGCCCAAATGCAACGTTGCGGCGTTTGCCTAAGTACATGAGGAAGTACACCAGAGCCGAAACGTTCATGATGACAAGGGCGACGATGAGCCCCCATTGGCTAGCCGTCCCAGCGACCATTCCCACGGGAATTGCGAGTTTCACATCACCCAGTCCCAGGGTTTCTTTGCCCAGGACAAGTCCAACCAGGTAGATGATCGCGAACACGATAACGGTAATACCGGCACCGGCGAGTCCGGCAAGTGCGGGAGTTGCGCCGCGTGCCCACAGTTGGTCAAACGCGGACTGTTTACTGCTGACACCCAAGACCATGGACACCAGGTAGGCCACGATCATGAGCCCCGCTACTGGCATCACAATCAAATTGGGCAGGCGGTGAAGCGTACTGTCGATCCAAAAAAGCCAGGCGGTCGCTCCTGCGAAAACCCCCAAGGAGATGATGATGGGGATATCCGCGTACGTACGTGACATGAACAAGGGCAGGAAGAATCCGGCAATCCAGGCCAGCACCAGCCCTGTTGCGGTCATGACAAAGGACACGAGCCACACGGGACGGTTGTCCGTGCGCAGACCGTTGAGCA
>CABTZC010000076.1 GCA_902489185.1 uncultured Brevibacterium sp.
CCCGTAGTGGATGAGAATTCTCACGTGGCGCGCGTCCCCCCTGATAACAACGGGGGCATTCGCATGCTGCGCCGCGGTTATAACTTTGTGGACGGAAACGATGACCAGGGTCGCTTAAACGCGGGGCTGTTCTTCATTGCGTTCGTCAACGACCCGGGTAGGTTTGCGCGCGTCCACAGCAATATGTCACGCGATGACATGTTTGTGGAATACCTCAAGACCACCGGTTCTGGCGTGTTCTTGGTTCCGCCGGGAGTGGGCTCAGACGGGTACGTGGGTCAGTCGCTCCTGGAGGCGTAAGGCAGGAGGGCTATGCCTTTACTTACCAGTCCAGCGAGGTGCGCGCTTTTCAGCGAACGCCTTTGATCCTTCGATTGCGTCGTGAGAGTTGAACACGTCGCGTGTGAGCGGTTCCTGCTTGGCCGATTTTTCGTCGCGCGCCCAGTCAGCGGATTCCACGATGATCTGCTTGGACGTGCGCACCGCTAACGGCCCGTTCGCAGCGATCGTACGGGCCAACTCAAGTGCACCTTCCAGTGCCTGACCTGCGGGAACAACCCGGTTGATCAGCCCGTGCCCGGACGCAAACTCAGTGGGGTAGAGGTCACCGGTCAGCGCCATCTCCATCGCAATCGCCCGGTGCGTGCGTTCCGGAAGCGTATACACGCCACCTGCCGCAGCAACCAGACCGCGCTTCACCTCGGGAAGCCCGAACTTAGCGTTATCCGCGGCCACCACCAGGTCGCACGCCAGCATGGTTTCAAACCCGCCCGCCAACGCGTACCCTTCGACGGCTGCGATGAGCGGCTTGGCTGGGGGCGCCTCGGTCAGTCCGGCAAACCCGCGGCCTTCAACGGACGGGGACTCCCCGCGCACGAACGCCTTGAGGTCCATGCCCGAACAGAACGTCCCACCAGCACCCGTAATCACGGCCACGGCCAGTTGGTCATCGTCGTTGAAGCGGTCAATCGCGGCAGCGACGCCCTGGGCCACGTCCTGGTTGACGGCGTTCTTGGCCTCGGGGCGGTTGAGGGTGATGACGAGGACGTTGTCGACGACCTCGGTGAGTACTACCTGGTTTTTCGCGTTGGTTGGGGCGGTGTCTGGCTGGGCGTCTGCCGAGGTGGTCGCTGGGTGTTCGTTCTGGGTCATTGGATCTCCTTCGATCGAGGGTTTCCTTCAGCCTATTCGGTGAGTTGCGCCCTGGGCTATTTTTGTGTGCGCTGTCTCACAGAGTGTATTGGGGTAGCGCGGGTTCGGTGCCGAGGTGTGGGCCAGTTTGTGAGGGTCCGGCTAGGGTTCGCGAATCAGCCGCGCGTGTCAACGGTGTGCCGACTCATGTCATTCGGTCAGGTCATGCCTTCGCCTGGTCGCGTTCTTCAAGCCTTTCGACTGAGTCAAGTAGGCGGCGGGCATTGGCCGGTGTTCCAAGCAAATGCGCAGTTTCACGTAACGATTCGTACTCAGTGAGGGAAACGATCACGACGGGCTCGTGGCCGGAACGCGTGATGATCGTTTCTACGCGGTCGTTGACGACGGCGTCAAGAACTTTTGCGAAGTTTGCGCGTGATTCCGTATAGCTCATCGCTTTCATGTGGGTGCTCCTCAAGCCGATCGCTGTGCGACCTGTTATGCAATAGTTTTTTCAGTGACGAGGGTCGGAAGTTGCATTACTCTACAACCTTCGAACCGGGGTGTAGAGTAAACGCCCTTTTTGTTCGTTTTATTCACGTTTTTCGCCCAAAATCGGCGCGTTACTCTACAACCCTCGGGGCAAAGCGCGTTGGGTTGTAGACAAAACCGTCACGAAGCGCACTTAGTCCCAGCGAGCCCCGGCGAGCCGCGCGCACCTACCGAACCGCACCCACAGTGCGCAGGCACAGATCGGTGTAGCGTTCCACAACCTGCGCGGCCGTCAGGTCACCGTCGGGTTGGAACCACGACGCGACCGAAACGCACATGGAAACCACAGCCCGTGACGCATCCAGTGGGTACGGTGCGGTGAACACACCAGCCTTGGCCCCGGCAACCACAATGTCGTCGATCTGTTTCTGCTGCCGCAAGCGATTCTTGCGGTGTGCCGCTAGACCTTCCGCATCCAAAGACCTGGCTTCTGAGGCGTTGACCAGGGCTTCGTCCTTGCGCACGGTGTGGAACCACAGCATGCAGTTCATGACGTTGGTGAACTGGGCCAACGGGTCCGCTCCCGCTTCTTCGCGGGCAAGCTCGGTGCGCCACCACAGCTCCTCCATGCCCTGGGACAGGAGCGCTTGCAGGATTGCCTGTTTGGACGGCCAGTGGTGGTACAGCCCGGGCACGGACAGGTTCGCTTCCGTTGCGATGTTGCGGATTGAGGTGCCGTGGTACCCGGCCCGCGCAAAGCATCGAAGTGCCGCCCCCTGAACTGGGGTCCACGGGTTGTCGCTGTAGTCGCGCCAGATTGCGGGGGAGCTGGCTTCGTTGGGGTTGGTTTCGGTATTCATGTATTTCTCGATTAGACGTGTGGCGGTGGGTGTGGCAATGCGGGGCGGTTCCGAGGTGTTTGACTGGCAATCACCGGTTGACAAGGCGTCAACCCCATGGTCAAAGTATAGGTATTTGAAGAGCACCGAGCGATCGATCGGTGTAGTGTTTGATCGATCGATGTAGATGGGGTGGGCGTTTCCGCACCCGCGCCAGGCACAGCAAAACAAGGGAGATTTGCAATGGATAATGCTTCACGCACTTCAGACGCTCTGGCCGGGAAGGTCGCGGTTGTCACGGGCGGTAGCCGCGGAATCGGTTTGGCGATCGCACAAGAACTGGTCTCGCAAGGCGCTCGTGTCATCATCACTGCGCGCGGCCAAGAAAACCTCGACGCGGCCGTGAGCACAATGCCGCAAGGCTCCGCCCTGGGAATCGCCGGAAAAGCCCACGACCCCGAACACCGCGCACACGTTCTCAACACCGCCGCCCAAGAGTTCGGCGGTCTGGACATCCTCATCAACAATGCCGGCATCAACCCGGTCTACGGCAAGCTCGAAGACCTGGACTTGGGTGCCGCCAGCAAAATCTTCGAAGTCAACGTGCTTGCGCAACTGGCGTGGGTGCAGGCGGCGCTGAAGCACCCGGACCTGAAGTTCCGCGAACGCAAGGGCTCGGTCGTGAACCTGTCGTCCGTCGCAGGCGAAACACCTCCGCCCGGGATCGGCTTCTACGGCGTTACCAAGGCCGCTGTATCGCACCTGACCCGCACGCTCGCCGTGGAGCTTGGGCCCGACATCCGCGTCAACGCCGTCGCCCCCGCCGTGGTCAAGACCGACTTCGCAAAAGCCCTCTATGAAGGCAAAGAAGAAGAAGTCGCAAGCGCCTACCCCATGGCCCGCCTCGGCGTCCCCGCCGACATCGCCCAAGCCGTCGCATTCCTCGTCTCCGACAACGCCAGCTGGATCACCGCACAGGTGCTACTGGTCGACGGCGGCCTCACCGCAGCAGGAGGCACAGCATGAGCAACACCACCTCAAACCCGCAGAACACGCCCACAACCAACCAACACGCACCCAAGGCGAACATTTCGGAGAAGTCTGAGGCCACCTCGGCCGAGGTCGTTCCCACCTTTGACGGCGTCCCCACCGGGTCCGTCGCCCCGGTGCTGGTGCTGGACCGGATCGAAGCGTTCTTGGACGAGCATGGCCTGGGCGCGGGTCCCGTCGAGTGGGAGCGCGTGGGCGGCGGGCAGTCCAACATCACGTTCGTGTTGTCGCGCGGTGGGGAGAAGTTCGTGTTGCGGCGCGGACCCCGGCCGCCACTGCCCAAGGGTACGCACAACATGGTGCGCGAAGCCCGCGTCCAGCAGGCCGTCGCCGCGCAGGGCGTCCCGGTGCCAAAGATTTTGGCGGTGGGCGAAGACGAGTCGATCCTGGGCGTGAACTTCTACATCATGGAGTTCCTGGATGGGTTCGTGATCGATTCCTCCGAGCCCGCGAACGTCACCACGCCTGCGGATCGCGCGCACGTCATGGAGTCTTTTGTGGATTCGCTGGTGAAACTGCATTCAGTGGACGTGCAGGACCCCGATGTTGCACGCCTGGGCAAGCCGGAGGGGTACCTGGAGCGTCAGGTGGCCACGTTTACGCGCCTGTGGGAGGTCAACTCCAAGCGTGAGGTGCCGGATGTGGTTGAGCTGGGCCGTCGCCTTGCCGCCGACATCCCCACCTCACAAAGCCACGCCGTTGTGCACGGGGACTACCGGCTGGGCAACGTGATGGTACGGCCGGAAGGGACGCCGGACGTCATGGCGATCCTGGACTGGGAGATGGCCACACTGGGTGACCCGCTGGCTGACTTGGGGTACTTCCTGGCAACGTACGCTGAGCCCGGTGCCGGGCAGCCCGGCGGCCGAGAGATGACTGTCATGGAGCTGTCACGGGTGACCACCTCGGAGGGGTATCTGTCCCCAGACCAGGTGGTGGAGCGGTATAGCGCCGGGGTCGCCGAGGTGTCAGGCAGCGCCCCTGACCTGTCCCGGATCGACTGGTATAAGGCGTTGGCGCTGTTCAAGTCGTGTGTGTTCCTCGAGGCGATGTTCACCCGGTGGAAGGCTGGCGAGCGCCCTGGTGATGATTTTGCGCCGAGGTTGGAGCAAGGAGTTCCGCAACTCGCCGCCCGCGGGCTTGAGTGGGTGTAAGGCGTTTCCGTTCATTTGGCTACACTCGAGTTCGGTGTTGAGTCCCGAGTGTAGCCAAAAGAGCCCAAAAGTGTGGTGTAGGCCACTTATTCGGGGTGAAAAGTGGTCATTTGGCTACACTCCGCTTTTTGGAGTGTAGCCAAACTGCATCTGGCGTTCGGGCTTGAGGCGCAAATATGAGGGGCCTGAGGCTACAGGCCCTGGGGGTCTACGTCGAGCAAGACGTCTGAGGCGTTCTCCATGACATCGAGCAACGTGATCGCGTGGGGGAGTTCATACTCGAAGAAGTACTGCGCGGCCGCCCGCTTCCCTGCGTAGAACGTAGCGTCACTTTCAGCGCCTTCACCTGCACCGGCCCCGGCTCCGTCAATCGTGTTCACCATGTCCAGCCACAGCCATGCAGCAACGATGTGCCCCATCGCTTCCAAATACAGCGCCGCATCCTTCAAGGCGGCATTCGCACTGTCCCTACCGTGGACTGTGCGCGTCACCTGAACCGCCCGCTCGACCGCAGCGCGCAGTTTGGTGGCCCACGCCTGGGTGTCGGCCCCGGCCTCGGCCTCAGTAGCGCCAGCCCCGGTACCGGCAGCTTCGCACGTCTGCGCAATGCGCCTGACCAGCAGATCCAGCCCTGCCCCGCCTCGCATGGCCACTTTGCGCCCCAACAGGTCGTTGGCCTGAATGCCGTGCGTGCCTTCGTGAATCGGATTGAGCCGATTGTCCCGATACAACTGCTCCACCGGGAAATCCCGCGTGTACCCGTACCCACCATGCACCTGAATGGCCAGGTCAGACGCCTTCAGTGCATACTGCGACGGGAACGACTTAGCGACTGGTGTCAACACATCAAGCAACAGTGCCGCCGACTCACGGTCCTCCGCACGCTCCGCCGTCTGCGCCTCATCCTGCAACCGGGAGCAGAACATGACCAGGGCGACTGACACCTCGGCGTATGACTTTGACGCCAGCAACATTCGCCGCACATCCGCGTGCTCCACGATGGGCACCATGGGCCCGCCCTGCCCCTTGTCTTGCGGGAGGCGACCCTGGCGCCGCTCGCCCGCGTACCGCACGGCAGTCAGGTGAGAGCGCTGCCCCACCGCAGCCGCCGCCGCGCCCACGAACACCCGCGCCTCGTTCATCATGTGGAACATCAGTGCCAGGCCCTCGCCTTCGCGTCCAATGAGGTATCCCACCGCGCCCGAGGTGGGTTCGCCTTGCGCATTCACCGGCCTGTGTTTGTCGTCGCCGAACTCCAGGAGCGTGTTCGTGGTTCCGCGGTTACCCATTTTGTGGTTGAGCCCCACCAGGGTGATCGCGTTGCGTTCTCCCAGGTCACCGTTGTCGTCAGTGATGAATTTGGGTACCGCGAACAGGCTCAAGCCCTTTGGTCCGGGCTGCGCGTTGTCGCCTGCGTGGCGGGCCAGCACCAGGGCCACGATGTTTTCCGAGATCTCCTGGCCGCCACCCGAAATCCACATCTTGGTGCCGAACAGTCGATACGTGCCATCCGGTTGTGGTTCGCCACGTGTGGTGAGGTCGCCTAAGGACGAGCCGACTTCTGGTTCGGACAGCGCCATCACGCCAAAAAACCTGCCCGAGGCCATGTGCGGCACGAACCGGTCGATCAGCTCTTGTGATCCGTGCTGGTAGAGGGTCTGGGCGGCTGCGGTGGTCAGCCCGGCGTAGGCGTAGGTTGAGGCGTTCGCAGCCTGAAACCACATGTACACCGCGCGAGCCACGGTCATGGGGAGCTGAAACCCTCCCACCTCTTCATCCATGGCCGCTGACATCAGGTCTGCCGCGGAAAACGCATCGAGCGCGCGCTTCACGTCGTCGATAAGTTCGACTTTCCCGTCTGCGTTCATGCGCGGTTCGTTCGCGTCGAGCTTCTGGTAGTGCGGTTCGAAGTGCTCCAGCGCGATCTGTTTTGCCACGTCCAGGATTCCGTCAAACGTTTCACGTGAGTGTTCCTTGAACCGTTGGCGTTGGGTGAGCTCATCGACTTTGAGCCATTCATACAAGAGAAACTCTGCGTCGCGTTCGTTGAAGATGACGGACTTAGACATGTCGCTCCTTTGCGATCGATTGTTAAGTATGGGGTCATCCTACAGTTTTTGGCGGTGGCGCCAGGCGAGACGTCGCAAAGTGAGCAAGGCGGCGCATTATATTGCGTAGTCTTGCTCGCTTTGCGCCGTTTGAGCTTGGTTCAGTCGCCCGAGGTTGTAAAGAAGTTTGAGCTTGGCTAGGTTGCCCGGAGCACTTCGCCCGGAAAGTCGTTTAGCTACACTCGAAAAGTCCGAGTGTATCGAAACGGCCTCATTACACCCCCAATTAGTGACCTGCGTCACTATTATGAAGGATTTTGGCTACACTCGACGCACAAAATCCAACTGGAGTGTAGCCAAACGGTGCTGCGCGAATCGATCATAGGACTGGAGCGGCCAGATGAGACAAGCGCACGCCGAACTTGCGCACACAAAACCGGCCGTGTGCAACACATGCACACGGCCGGTCAGTGCTTAAGGGCTAGTCACGTTCGAGCTATTTGTCCAAACCCTTCACATCTCAGTGCTTGCCTAGGGTGCCTGACTCGTCAGCGTCCTTTTCTTCGTCGCCGTGACCTGCAGGTACTTCTACCTCGGACACGATAGGAGCGGTGGCAGTGGACTCTTCAGCGTCGTGCGAACCCAAAGGGCGAGCATCGGCTGGACGGTTGCCAGGAAGCGGTTCTGACCATGGGTCGTTAACCGGCTGGAGCTTCTTCCACACGAAGTAACCAATGGCACCAATTGCGCCCAGTGCCAGAATCCATACGACCCAGTTCCAACCGTTGCTCTTCTTGTTGGACTTGGCTAGTTCCTTCGAGGTCTTCGCCGCCTGCTTCGAAATTTCCTTAGCGCGCTTAGCGGCAGCCTTCTGAGCCTTCTTGATGGCTTTCTTGTCACCGGTCACGCGACCAACGAACTCTTCTACTCCCTTTGGAGCGGAAGCTGAAGCCAGCAGGCCGGCCACCTGTGACGACGTGTCGGCAAAACGCTTGCTTGCGTCAGAAGCCGCCTTGGTGGAGTACTCGCTTACGCGTTCGCCTGCCTGAGCTGCACGGTCGCGACCCTGCTCAGACAGTTCCTGTAGGCGAGGGCCAGCCTGAGCACGAACACGGTCCGCAACCTCGTGAAGACGGTCGCTGGTCTGACTCAGCTTGGGGCCAGCTGCATCGGTGATGTCGTGGATAAATTCGTTGGCGCGCTCCAGGCCCGGGCCGGTGGCCTCGAGTGCCTGAGCGGAACCTTCTCGAACGGTCTTACCAATCTGCGATGCCACGTCACTAACCTCTTCCAAAAATGATTTTGCGGTTGTAGTTGACTTCTTAGCTACTTTTTTAGCCGGTGATTTTTTAAACATGGCCCCTCTCAAGCTCGAGAATAAAAACTCGTTGTCTTTATCCTACGTGTTTGTGTGTGCGGTGCCACCTGAGCGGTCCTTCTGAGACTGAGTCTTTGCTGTGTACCAACTGCATGCCAACGGCCCGGCTCAGCCCGGACCACCGACCACGCCAACCAGTCACCCACCGACCACGCCAACTCCAACCCACCACCCTGAAGGAAACTTGACAAAGCAACAGGCTCGTCATGACACAATGAAGCCATGAGTATTGCAACGCAGCAGGCGATCCTGCACACCAACAAGGGCGACATCAAACTCAACCTGTTCGGAAACCACGCGCCAAAGACCGTGGCCAACTTCGTTGAACTGGCGGAAGGCACCCGCGAATACAAGGACGACGCTGGCCGCACCACCCCCACCCGCTACTACGACGGCCTGGGCTTCCACCGCATCATCAAGCAGTTCATGATCCAGGGTGGCTGCCCACTGGGTCAGGGAACCGGTGGTCCTGGATACACGTTCGACGACGAAATCCACC
>CABTZC010000077.1 GCA_902489185.1 uncultured Brevibacterium sp.
AGGGTGCCATGGTTCCCGCGGCGACCGCCACCGGTGGCACAGAAATGCGCCCCACCCTGATCTCCGAAGTTCGCAATGCGCGCACATTAAAACCCATTGACAAGCCGCGTCCACGCGAATACTCGCGCCCCATCTCCAAGGACACGGCACGCCAACTTTCCGACATGATGGTCGACGTCGTGGAGAAGGGAACTGGAACGGCCGCATCAATCCCGGGCGTCAAGGTCGCCGGTAAAACCGGAACGGCGCAGCACGCGCAAGGAGCGGCACCACACGCGTGGTTCACTGGCTTTGCTCCAGCGGATGATCCTCAGGTAGCCGTCGCGGTTGTCGTAGAATCCGGTGGAAACGCAGGGAATCAAGCGTCCGGTGGTCGAGTAGCGGGACCGATTGCGAAGAAAATTATGGAAGCGGTGATCAACGAATGAGGCCTCAAAAGGGAACTCGTCTGGGTAACAGGTACGAGCTCACCGGGCGAATCGCCGTCGGTGGAATGGGCGAAGTCTGGCGTGGTAAAGACACCGTGCTTGACCGTGAAGTCGCCGCCAAGATCATGAAAGAGGAGTACCGGTCCGAACCGGGCTTCCTGGCACGCTTTAAGTCCGAAGCACGCTCCATGGGCTCAGTTTCCCACCCCGGAATCGCTGCTGTTTACGACTACGGCGAGGAAGATGGTGCACCGTACCTTGTCATGGAGTTCGTTCCGGGTGAAGCGCTCTCCACAATCCTGGAACGCAACGGAGGTCTACCCGAAGGCGACGCTCTGGAAATCGTGGCGCAGGCTGCCGAAGCTCTCTACGCCGCCCACAATGCTGGGGTTGTTCACCGCGACATTAAACCAGGCAACCTCCTCATCACGCCTGACTTTAAAGTCAAGATCACCGACTTTGGGATCGCGCGCGTAGCCGACCAAGCGCCACTGACCAAGACCGGGCAAGTCATGGGCACAGCCCAATACCTTGCCCCAGAACAGGCCACCGGTAAAGGTTCCCGCCCACAGTCTGACCTGTACTCGCTAGGTGTCATCCTCTACGAAGCCCTAGCCGGAGTGCGCCCATTTACGGGCGAATCACAGGTTGAAATCGCGATCGCGCAGGTCAACCGCAAACCCCCGCCCCTTCCACAGTCAGTGTCGGAGCCCGTGCGCCGGCTCGTCGACGCGACTCTGTCCAAGAAACCAGAAGGACGTCCAGAAAACGGTAAAGCCCTAGCAACTGCAGCACGCGCCCTCATCGCCGGTGACGTAGCTGCAGCAGAAGCTGCCGTTCCACAAATGAACCCGCGCCCAGAAACGGCCTCGGAAGCGGTCACCCGGGTGTTCAACCAACCCGCACCCACCCAATCCACCCAGGTTCTCCCCCAAACCGCGGTCAACCCGGTGGTAGAAGACCCTGAGGCAACGACCTCGGACGCGGAAAAACCCCAGAAAAAATCCAAAGGTGCGGCAATTGCCATTGTCATCCTGTCCATCCTGGCAATTGCAGCGATTGCATGGGCCGTATGGCAGTTCGCAAAAACCGACGAAGAACCTCAACCAGGTGCCACTGCAACAGCCACACCCACTGAAGAAACCACAACCGTCACCATTGACCCTGACGACTACGTGGGACAAACCGCGACAACCGCAGAACGCAACCTCGAAAACCTAGGGCTCAAAGTCAAACACGTCGACGTGGAATCCTCACAGCCAGCCGGCCGCGTGGTCAACGTGCGCGAAGGCAACCAGGGATACACATTCGAAGAAGGCGACACCGTCACCATCGAAGTTTCCACCGGCCCCAGCGAACCGGAGCCCCAGCCCGAACCCACTCAGGAACAGAAACCCGAACCCACCCAAGACGCGCCCGACGAAGGTGAAGACGAAGGCGAGGACACCTCGGGCGACGACACTGAAAGTGGCGAGGTTGACGACACCGAATCCAACGGAAACCAAGGCGACTCCGGCCCCGGCAACGGAAACGGGAACGGTAATGGAAACGGAAACGGGAACGACAACCCTGGCGGCCAAAACAAAGCGCCCAAACCTGAAAAGACAGCAGGTGGGAACTAGGCGTGGTCAACAGGCAAAACGTGTACGAGCGTGACACAGTAAAGTTGAACATTCACAAAGCTAGGTTAGGAGGTCAGCATGAGCGCGGCGCGAATCTTGTCGGGTAGATATGAGATTAAAGAGCTACTCGGCCGTGGAGGCATGGCAGAAGTGCACGCTGGGTGGGACACCCGGCTGGGTCGCCGTGTCGCAATCAAACTGCTACGCTCCGACCTGGCACGTGACCCGTCATTCCACGAACGCATCAAACGGGAAGCACAGTCAGCGGCCCGTCTGAACCACCCGGGAATTGTGGGGGTCTACGACTCCGGCGAAGAAACCTTCACGGAAAGCGGTGGCGGGGAAGTTCAAGTCCCCTTTATCGTCATGGAGTTTGTCGAAGGGCAGACCCTCCGCGAAGTCATCACACAGCACGGTCCGCTTACGACCCAGGAATCGCTTGACGTGGTCGCTGGGATATTGGCACCACTGGACTACTCCCACCGCAAGGGAATCGTCCACCGCGACATTAAACCCGCTAACGTCATGCTCACCCCTGAAGGCGACATCAAGGTCATGGACTTTGGGATTGCGCGTGCACTGGAGGACACCAGTTCGCTGACTCAGACCCAATCGGTCGTGGGGACTGCGCAATACCTGTCACCTGAACAAGCAAAGGGTGAAGTGGTCGATGCGCGGTCTGACCTGTATTCAACTGCGTGTGTTCTATACGAACTCCTCACCGGGCGGCCACCGTTTGTGGGCGATTCACAGCTGGCAGTTGCGTATCAGCACGTTGGGGAAACACCCAAGGCGCCGTCTGAGCTCAACCACAACTTGAACCCGGCTGTCGACCGTCTGGTCATGCACGCGCTTCAAAAAGATCGCGACGCGCGATACCAAGACGCGTTCACGTTCCGTGAAGATGTTCTGTGCGCCCGTGACGGCCGCCCCATGAGCATCGACAGCGAAGCAACCACCCAGGTCATGAACCAACCGTACGCTCAAGAAACAGCTACGCGCGTCATGACCACGCCAGCTGAACACCAGCCGGAGTACGTTTCCCAGGCGGGAACAGAGCCAGGAATCATGACCTCGGCGGTGGCAACCGTGAAAGAGGAACAGCCGGACCCTGAGCGCGACCGCAAACGCCGCGGGCTCATGTGGACGGGCATCGCCATGATCGTTTTGGTACTCGCCGGTCTGGCGTTCTGGGTGTACCAAACGTCGAAACCGCCAGAGATCGTGACCGTGCAACTGGCCGATCTTTCTGACAAGTCGGTTGAAGAAGCCAAAACGTACCTCCAACAAAACAACCTGGTGGCCGAAGAAGAAGAGGTCGCCGACAACGACATAAAAGAAGGCAACGTTGTCAGCACCGATCCTGGCCCAGGTACCGAGGTGCCCGAAGGCGAAACAGTGGTTCTCAAGGTCTCAACCGGCCCCGAGGACGTGAAGGTACCTGACCTTAAGGGTATGAGCGAGGCTCAAGCCCGGCAGGAACTCGAAAAAGCCGGCCTGAATGCCGGGTCCAACATTGAAGAAAACTCGCCTGATAAAGACAAGGGCACGGTCCTCAAATCTAAACCCAAGAAGGGTTCCACCGTGAAGGCTGGCTCCACCGTGGACCTAGTGCTATCCAGCGGAAAGGTCGAAGTGCCTGATGTGATCGGCATGACGAAGAACGACGCGTGTGAAGCACTTGAAGGCAAGAAGACGCAACTGACGTGTGAAGTCAAAGAAGTCGAAACAAAAGACCACCCTGAAGGTGAAGTGTTTGAACAGTCGCTGCAAGGTGGATCCACAGCCGATCAGCACTCGACGGTGACGATTCGTGTCGCCAAGGCTCCACCCCCGCCACCGTCACCGTCACCAGAGCCGGCACCAGAACCGTCACGCCCGCCGTTCTTCCCGCCGGTACCGTCGGAAAACGACGTGCAGCAAACGATTCCGTTTGAGTAGGGGTTGCCACTAGAGGCGGTCTAGATCAGGCGACACGGCGCAAAGTGAGCAAACCTGCGCGGATTTTCCGCGCAGGTTTGCTCACTTTGCGCTTATTTGTTCAGCGATGCGCTTGCCACGGGTGACCTGCCCGTAGCCTTGGCAGGAGCGTCTTCAAGCCCGCACCGGGCCAAGAAGTTCCCCACCATGAGATACCCGTCTTCCGTGCGGACAGACTCTGGGTGGAACTGCACTCCGGCCAATGGTGCATGGCGGTGCTCGATCGCCATGATGACACCGTCCTCGGTGTGCGCAGTCACCTCGAAAACATCGGCCGGAAGGGTGCTGTCAACAATCGCCAAAGAGTGGTACCGGGTCGCAGTCAACGGGTTCCTGCAGCCGGCAAAAATGCCTGACCCATTGTGCCGAACAAGCGATGTCTTCCCATGCATCAGAACAGGTGAGTGTGCGACGGTAGCCCCGAACACCTCGGCCAGAGCCTGATGCCCCAGACACACACCAAACATAGGCAGCGCGTGGGCCTCACACCAGCGGATCACCTGCGGGCACACACCCGACTCTGCGGGCGTGCCCGGGCCAGGCGACACCAAAACCCCGTCGAACTGGGGCAGGTAGTCATCCAGCTGATCGACGCTCATGTGGTCATTGCGGATGACCGTGGTCTCAGCTCCCAACTCCTGCACGTACCCCACAAGCGTGTACACAAAACTGTCGTAGTTATCGATCACCAAAATGCGGGTCATGACAGCATCCCTGTCAGGTCCTGAACCGGAGCGAACGCGCCTTCTTCAACCGTGGCGTCGTTAAACGGCATATACGGTGCAATCACGGGAAACACGTACTGCATGAGCACAAACACGATTCCAGCAATCAGAATCAGCGAAATCAAGGTTTTCACAAACCAGTTGCCTGGCAGAATCCGCCATATCAGTTCATACATCACTGGCCTCCAGCCTTCTTGAACGCCGCAGAATCCTTAATGACATCGGGTGGTCCGTCGGCCGCGGGACGCCATTCGGTGAGCTCAGCGTAAATCACGTAGCGTTCACGCGCCGAGAACATGGGGTTGCACGCCGTCAACGTCATGAGTCGTTCCTTACCCTTGTAGTCCGGGAACGCGGGAACTGGAGCAAGCACCTCGGTCTGATCAGGCAAGATGATTTCAAAGTTACGCATGGTGTACGTGTAGAAACCTTCTTGAGTCTGAATCACCACGGGGTCGCCGGGGCGCATTTCAGCAATGAGGTTCAGGGGCTTTCCGTACGTCACTCGGTGCCCGGCCATGGCAAAGTTGCCCACTTCACCGGGGCGTGCACTCGACGGGTAGTGGCCCATCCCCATCCGGTTCAGGACGGGTTCGAGTTGCACACCTTCAGCAATGGTGCGGTAGTAGTCGTCGCCAAACCGTGGCACGTACATGATCCCGAACGCCTTGTTCTCTTCAGGTGTCTGAGCAACAACAGGTGTATCCGGGTCCTCTGGGGTTTTGTCCCGGGGATTGTCTTTCCACTGGGTGACCAGGGTCGATGCGAGGTTTTCGTTGTCGCGGTTGGCTTCGATGTCGGTCCACCACAGCTGCCACACCACGAACAGAATCATGATGAGCCCGGCGGTGATGCACAGTTCACCGAACGTGCGGATCGTTCCGCGCACAACGCCCAACGGCTGGCGTTCGGGTTTCTGGTTCTGTGTGCGTTTTTGGGCGCGGGTCTCAGCCTGTTCTTGGGCGCGCTTTTCAGCGCGGGTGGGGAGGGGTTGGTCCTGCACGCGCGGTTGGACTGCGGTTTGGGCTATGGGTTCTGCGCCCGAGGTGCCACCGGGTTCTGCAGGTCGGATGAACGGCCGCGAGGCAGCTGGCGCCTGGTACGCCATCTGTGGGAGCGTCACCGGAGTGAACTGCTCGGTTGGCTGATCGTGCGTGGGTGTTGCCGAATCGTACACTGGCATTTGGACGGTAGCGTCGGAGTGTGACGCTTGGCGGGCCTGTTCGGCTTCTGCTCGGGCACGCTCCATCTCGCGACGTTCCCTGCGGGTTCTGGGCTGTTCCACGAACACCTCACCATGCCTGTGTTCGGCATTTCTTGTTTAGACGATCAAACGAAGACCCGGCATGTCTCACACACCGAGTTTCTCCCCATATATATTACGGTCTACTCTAAGAAGTCGGTGTAAACATGCGGTAATTCGACTCGTAGCAAGTACAATCTTTGAGGACTTAACGAAAAGAGGAGAATCGTGGCTAAGCCCAACCGAGTGCAAAGGACTTCGCGAAACAAGGCAACGCAGGCTTCGCGGGATGCCCAGGCAAAGGACGCTGCGAAGCAACCGGTCGATTCCTCCGTCGCTGAGGACACTGAGAACGTCAAGGCCACCCAGGCGGAAGACGACGTGATTGCTGAAGATAAGGCAACTGCGGATGTGGCTGAAGACAAGGCCACCGCCGAGGTGAAGGATACTTCCACAAAGAAGACCGCAACTTCTAAGACCGCCAAGTCCGAGGACGCCACGGACAAAAAAGACAAAAAGGGCGGCAAGGACAGCAAGAGCAGCAAGGGCGAGGCTGCGAAAACCTCCTCTAAGCGCACCTCGCGGTCGGGCAATCCGGCAAAGCGCGCCTCGGGACGTAAGACGTCCACCTACTCTTCTGCCGACCACGGCAAGGTCAACCGCCCCAACCCGCGCTGGTTCCTGCCCGTCATGTTGGGCATCCTGCTGTTGGGTCTGGCGTGGCTCGTTGTGTTCTACATTTCAACCGGTAAGTGGCCGGTCGAGGCGTGGGGTAACTGGAACCTGCTGGTTGGGTTCGGGATCATGGTCGTGGGACTAGGCATGTCGACTAGATGGCGATGACTCGCAACACTTAAACTTCCCCTCGTGGGAGCTTCCGGAAAAAACTTCAGACTGTTAGCAAGCGCACCGATGTGGGTGCGCTTGCTCGCGTTATACGGCGGGCTGGTGTTGTACGGACTGTCGTGCCGGTTGCTGTTGCAATCCGACCTGGGAAACATGCCGTGGGACGTGCTGCATCAGGGAATGGCAAAACGTCTTGGGGTCAGTGTTGGGACGTGTACCATCACGGTGTCCATCCTGGTGATGCTGCTGTGGATCCCCATCCGCAAGCACTTGCGCGTGGGGTTGGGGACTATTTCGAACGCGCTGCTGGTGGGTGTTTTTGTTGACCTGTGGGGGCTCGTTATTCCACAGGCGCCAAATCTGGTGTGGGCAGTGGTGCTCATGGTTGCAGGAATCGTGGTGAACGCGTTGGCAACCGCACTGTACATTGTGCCCAACTTTGGGCCAGGGCCACGCGACGGCCTCATGACTGGCCTGGTCAGCGCCACGGGACGGCCGGTGTTTTTGGTGCGTTCGGTAATTGAGATTCTGGTGATGGGCCTGGGGTTCCTGATGGGCGGGCGACTATTCATTGGAACGATTCTGTACGCCCTGTTCGTGGGGCCGTTGACGCAAGTGTTCTTGCGTATGGGCGAACGGTTGATTGGTCCTGCCAGCCCGTTTGCCTCCGACGACGCCTAGCTGGGGTGCCCTGTTGCCCTGCCGGCCAGATGCTCTGTTGCACTGCCGGACGGGCGACGCTTACTGTGCGCCACGCGGCTTCATGGTCCACAGCCTGACTGCACCCAAGATAAACCCGACGATTAAACCACCCATGTGCGCTTCCCACGCGATGTTGGGCTCAACGAAGAGCATGAGCGCGTTCAGCAGCACGAATCCCACGACACCGCCCCAGTTGCGGTCCAGCCGTTTGGACGGCACCAGCAGCACGCCCACAAGCCCGAAAACCGCGCCAGACGCGCCCACGTACAACGCGAAAGGGTGTGCGATCCCTGCCATGGCCAGCACCCACACCATGACCGAGCCACCCACTCCGGACAGCACATACGTCACGGCAAAGAACGCCGAGCCCAGCGTTCGCTCCAAAAACGTCCCAAACAGCAACAGCCCCATCATGTTGAACAGCACGTGCGCGGGGCTGGGCTGAGAGTGAACCAGCATGGTGGTGACAAACCGCCACGGCTCGTCCAAAGCCCATAGCGGAACAAACGCCAGCCGTTCCTGCACGTGCCACGCGGGAACAAACTGGGTCAGCCACACGGCCACCGTGACCACGGCGATGATCACAGTGACGGGACTGCGCCGTAACGCCTGCACAGCGGGCGAGCGCGGGGCAGTCTGGGCCCGCCCCACCTCGGTCTGTTCTACCTGGGGCCAATCCCGAGGTGTCCGCCCAGTCCCAGCCGGACCCACCTCGGGGTGTTCATTGCCGCCGTGCCCCACCTCGGGAGAATCCTGCGAAAACGAAGACCGCCCACCGTTGGTGGGCGGCTCGTTGTGATCCGGATGTTCAGTCACAGGGCGGTTTTACTTGATGATTTCAACCGATTCGATGACAACTGGTTCCTGCGGACGGTCCATGGCGCCGGTGGGGGTCGCTTCGATGTCAGCGACAACCTTTGCGGACTCTTCGTCAGCAACCTCACCGAAGATGGTGTGCTTGCCGTTGAGCCATTCGGTAGGAACGGTGGTGCTGAAGAACTGTGAACCGTTGGTGCCCTTTCCACCGC
>CABTZC010000078.1 GCA_902489185.1 uncultured Brevibacterium sp.
GTCGCGCACGGAAAAATGAGCGAGCAGCAGCTGGAGAAAGCGATCGTCGACTTCTGGGAAAAGCAGTACGACGTGCTGGTCTGCACCACAATTGTGGAAACCGGAATCGACATTGCGAACGCCAACACGCTGATCGTGGACCGGGCAGACCGCATGGGCTTGTCCCAACTCCACCAGCTCAGAGGCCGTGTGGGCCGTGGACGCGAGCGCGCGTATGCGTACTTCCTCTACCCGTCAGACATCGAACTGACCGAAACCGCTCACGACCGCCTCGAAACCGTTGCCGCTCACACGGAACTGGGTGCGGGTATGCAGGTGGCGATGAAAGACCTCGAAATCCGAGGTGCCGGAAACCTGCTGGGCGGCCAACAGTCCGGGCACGTCGAAGGTGTGGGATTCGACCTGTATGTGCGCATGGTGGGTGAAGCGGTCGCTAACTTTAAGGGCGAAGCAGAAGAAGAGCTCCCGGAAATGCGGATCGAGCTTCCCATCGACGCGCACCTTCCAACCACCTATGTTGAGCACGAGCGTCTGCGCTTAGAGGCCTACCGCAAACTGGCAACAGCAACCGACGAAACTGCCGTGCAAGAAGTCCTTGCCGAACTCACCGACCGCTACGGCCCCTACCCGCCAGAAGTCGCGGTGCTGGCCGATGTCGCCCGCCTGCGTATCCGCGCACGCGCCTCGGGAATCAGCGACATCGTTGCGCAAGGAAACAACATCCGGTTTGGCCCCGTGGAACTTGCAGATTCGCAAGTCGTGCGACTCAAACGCCTCTACCCGCGGTCCCTCATCAAACCCGCGGTGCGTTCAGTGCTGGTACCCAAACCCACCTCGGGACAGGGATTCGCCGCCAGCGACGTCACGGACGTAGCCCTGCTGGAATGGTGCATGAAGTTCCTCAACGCGATCCTGCCGGTCGAAAAGCCGGACAGTGAAAAGGCAGGCGGCGAGAAGCCAGACAGCGGCGGCGGGGAAAAGGGGGAGTCGTGACGCAGTGGGAGCCGGTCGACCCTGAAACCCTGTCAACGGCCGAGGTCGTTGCCTACTTGCGTGCCCGCTGCCCCTGGGCGGCCGCGCACACGCATGCGAGCCTGGCCCCGTACCTCTTAGAAGAGACGTATGAACTGCTCGACGCGATCGAGGAGTACACCACAAACCCCGTGTCTACGTCGCGTGAGGAACTCGTGGGCGAACTGGGCGATGTGGCATATCAGGTCCTTTTCCACGCGGCGCTGCTCGACCAGCCCAACGCGACACCCACCTCGGCGTGCCCACCCACCGGAAACTACGTGAGCCCCTACGCCATCACCGAGGTGGCAGACAGGTTGCGTGCGAAAGTGGTCCGGCGGCACCCGCACGTTTTTGAGACCACCGGCCCTACACGCATCGAGGACGTCGAACGGGCCTACGAACGCATCAAGGCAGAAGAAAAACGAGACGCCGGCGACGAATCCGTTGGAGATGTGGGCGCGGGTGATAATTTGACACGAGACGCGTGTGCGTCCATCCCAGCTAGCATGCCGGCACTCGCCCGGACGCAAGCAGTACTGGGCCGGTTAGACCGGGTGGACCTGAGTGTGGGGCGCAACGTGGACGTTGCCGGTACACCGGAGCCTGCGGACGACGATGTCACAGAAACTGCAATCGGCCAGGAACTGCTAGCAGTTGTCCAAAAAGCGCACGCGCATGGGATCGACGCCGAAGGAGCTTTGCGTCGCGCCACCGACGCACTTATCGACGAAAGAGGGAGTCGTGCATCAACCGACACGCATTGAGATCGGCGGGACATTTAACTTCCGTGACATAGGAGGCTGGGACACGCCCGCAGGTCGAGTTGCGCAACACAAAGTGTTCCGCTCAGACGGGTTGTCGGCCCTGACCGACGACGCACGGGCACGTCTCCAGGAGCTGGGGATTGCCACGGTGATCGACCTGCGTGAAGAGCGAGAACGCACCAACGCGCCCAATGCGCTAGGGGACTTGCCGGTCAATCACATTCACGCGCCACTGTTTGGCAATCGGCTGTACCCCGCTGACCGTGATCGACCAGATCGGATTGTGCTTGAAAAGCGCGACTTAGAGACTCTGTACGGTGTTTTGCTCGACCGCTTTGCCCTTAACGTCGCACACGTGATTGACCTTGTTGCCAATGCCGACGGGCCACTGGTGTACCACTGTTCGGCTGGAAAAGACCGCACCGGAGTCGTCACGGCGTTCATCCACGAACTCATAGGAGTTGCGCGTGACGACGTGGTGACCGACTACAACGCCACAGAGCAATTCTTGGGAGCAGAATTTTTGGCCGCAATCAGCGCAAACTTCGCAAATGCGGGCATTGTGGCAAACCTGTCAGAAACCGCAACACAAGCCCCACGCGTCTACATGGACAACATGTTGCGGCGAGTCGACGACGAATTTGGGGGAGTGGAGCAGTTCCTTCTGTCGGGTGGAATGAACACAAAAACGCCGGATCTGCTCCGCCAGAAACTGCTTGTAGATTAGAGTTACGACTGAAGCCTCTCGACGTGTGTAAAAGGAGACACCATGGCACAGATCATCGCGGCTAACGCTCGTGAAATCCTAGACTCCCGCGGCAACCCCACTGTCGAAGTTGAGATCCTTCTGGAGGACGGAGCAATTGGTTCCGCATGTGTCCCCTCCGGTGCATCAACCGGTGAATGGGAAGCTGTTGAACTTCGCGACAACGATCCAGAACGCTACGACGGCAAGGGTGTTCTGTCCGCTGTTGACTCTGTCCTCGACGAGATCCACGACGCAGTTGCAGGTATCGAAGCCGACGACCAGCGCATCATCGACCAGACGCTGATCGACCTCGACGGAACTCCTAACAAAGAACGTTTGGGTGCCAATGCGATCCTGGGAACCTCACTTGCAGCAGCCCACGCGGCAGCCCGGTCGGTCGATCTCCCACTTTTCCGCTACCTGGGTGGTCCCAACGCACACGTCATGCCCGTACCCATGATGAACATCCTCAACGGTGGAGCGCACGCCGACTCCAACGTTGATATTCAGGAATTCATGATCGCGCCTATTGGTGCAGCGACCTTCCGCGAAGCACTCCAGTGGGGTGCCGAGGTCTACCACGCACTCAAGAAAGTACTTAAGGCTAAAGGTCTGGGAACTGGTTTGGGTGACGAAGGTGGGTTTGCGCCTAACCTCGAATCCAACGCGCAGGCACTCGACCTCATCATTGAAGCAATCCAGGCGACCGGTCGTACGCCGGGCAAGGACATTGCGCTCGCACTTGACGTTGCGTCCAGCGAGTTCTTTAAAGACGGGACGTACTCCTTCGAAGGTGCGCAAAAGTCCGCAGAAGAAATGACCGCGTACTACACCGAACTCGTAGAAAAGTACCCACTTGTTTCAATCGAAGACCCACTGGATGAAAACGACTGGGACGGATACGTCCACCTCACGGAAACCTTGGGCGACCGGGTTCAGCTGGTGGGTGACGACCTCTTCGTGACTAACCCTGAGCGCCTGCAGACCGGAATCGAAAAGGGAGCTGCTAACTCACTTTTGGTGAAGGTCAACCAGATTGGTACCCTGACCGAAACTCTGGAAGCCATTGCACTGGCACAGACCAACGGTTACACCACCATGGTGTCCCACCGCTCTGGTGAAACCGAAGACACCACGATTGCCGACCTGGCAGTCGCTACCAACGCCGGACAGATCAAAACCGGTGCGCCTGCTCGTTCGGAACGTGTAGCTAAGTACAACCGCCTGCTGGTGATCGAAGAGTTCTTGGGTGACGCAGCTCGTTACGCAGGAGCCCGCGCGTTCCCACGTTTCAACGCGTAAACGCTTCAGCGGATAATCAACACACCCGCGAATAGCCTTCGCGTTTAAGGAAAAGCACGGCACACTACAAGTGTCGTGCTTTTCCCTTCCCCTACGCGCGAATGACGAGGTCCCATGAGCAAGAAGCCACAGAGTAGCCGTGCGACCTCGTCCTCAGAAACTTCAGGTCACAAAAAGTTGCGTAAGCGAATGAGCTTTGGGCGAAAAGCGGCCCTAGCAGCAGTTTTTGTTCTGGTTGGACTCATGTTCGTTCCCACTGTGAGCACAGGTATCCGGCAAGCACAACAGATCAGTGCTTTGGAGCGCGACAACAAAGCGACCGAGCAAGAGATCAAAGACCTTGAGAAAAAACAACGCGAACTCAAAGACCCCAAATATATGGAACGGCGCGCGCGGGACGAATACCACTACGCCAAACCGGGTGAAAAAATCTTTATCGTAGAATCTGACAAGAACGAACACGCTTCAACAAACCAAGCGAACAAAGGTGAACGGCAACGTCCCTGGTATGTTGAACTTTCGGACTCCCTCAAGACTGTGGGGCTAGCAACGGAGGAATAGCAATGGTTGGCCTGGCCAGTAAGGCAGACTTAGAGATTGTGCGCCAACAGTTGGGCCGCATCCCCAGAGGAGTGCTTGGTATAGCCGCCCGATCAGTCACCGGAGAGCCACTCGTCATTGCAACAGCACCTCGTCTTGAAGACGGTTCACCGTTCCCCACCACCTACTATTTGACTCACCCCGCTTATGTTGCTGAATGTTCACGCCTTGAGGCCTCCGGGATTATGGCCGAATGGACCCAAGAGCTCACAGAAAATGAGGAGCTGGCTGCCCAGTACTTGGCGGCTCACCGTGCGTACTTGAGCGACCGCAAAACTCTGGGAGACGAAGCCGGTATCGAGTTCGTCGAAGAAATCGCCGACTTTTCCGCTGGCGGGATGCCTAACCGGGTGAAGTGCCTACATGCTCTGGTGGGTCATGCTCTAGCTGCCGGGCCGGGTGTGAACCCGATTGGTGATCGCGCCATTGAACGAATGAACAACGTTCCGGGGGTACAGAACTCATGCGCGTAGCTGCGATCGACTGTGGAACCAACTCCATCCGACTCCTCATCGCCGACACAGACGGCACCGCGCTAACCGACGTGGTGCGCGAAATGCGCGTTGTGCGTCTAGGCCAAGGCGTCGACGCAACGGGCGCTTTTGCCGCAGAAGCACTCGAACGAACCTTCGCAGCAATCGACGAATATGCTGAACTCATCACAGACCACGGTGCGGAACACGTCCGCTTCGTTGCCACCTCGGCCACCCGCGATGCCTCCAACCGCGAAACGTTTTTTGCCGGCGTGCGCGAACGCTTGAGCATCGACGCGGAAGTCATCACAGGTGAAGAAGAAGCCGAACTGTCCTTCATCGGAGCAACCGCAGGACTGGGTGCCAGCGTAGATTACCCGGCACTCGTCATGGACCTGGGCGGTGGCTCAACCGAGTTGGTGCTGGGCACGGACGTCGTTGACAGTGCGTTTTCGATGGACATCGGGTGCGTGCGCATGACCGAACGCCACATGCACTCAAACCCGCCCACTGCGGACGAAGTAGCGGCGGCGGTGGCCGACATCGACGAGTGGTATGACCGGGCACGCCAAACAGTCGACACCTCGCAGGCGCGCACTCTGGTGGGAGTAGCCGGGACCATCACCACGGTCACGGCGGCGTATTTGGACCTGCCGGCGTATGACCCGCACGCGATCCACGGCGCGCAACTTGAAGTGGACCGTGCCCTGGATGCCTGTCAAAAACTTGCGTCCATGACACGTGAGGAACGGGCTGCACTCCCGTATATGCACCCCGGGCGCGTTGATGTCATTGGCGCCGGCGCGACCGTGTTCTCTCGCCTCATTACTCGCATTGTCGCTGATGCGCCGCGACTCACGATTCGCACCAGTGAAACCGACATTCTGGACGGAATTGCGCTTGGCGTGGCGAGGTCACGTGCCTAAACTCCGCCAGATCCTGTGTTCTGTTGCAATTCTGGCGCTGGGTGGTTCGCTGTTGAGCCCCGGTGCGCCGGCACAGGCTGCCCCGAAAGCGTCGCCTGGTCAGTGGTTCATTGAGTCGTACGGAATCGACAAAGCCTGGGAAAGTACCACCGGGAAAGGCGTCAAAGTCTCCATCATTGATTCCGGGGTGAAAGGCGATCACGAAAACCTCACGGGCAAAGTTGTGGGTGCAAAAGACTTCTCCGGGTCAAATACCGACGGACAAACCCCGGTAGGGCCCAAAGGTACCGTGCGTCACGGCACCGCCGTTGCTGGTGTGATTGCAGGTAACGGTTCCAACCTGGGGCCGCGAGGTGTAGCACCAGACGCTGAGCTTCTTTCGGCATCCATGTGGCTGGGTCCAGGCGGGCCAACGGACGCGCCCTCTTCGCGCGAGCAGGCGGCTGACGCGATCAAATGGTCGGTAGACAAAGGCGCAAAAGTCATCAACATGTCTCTAGGTTGGGCAGATCCCGCGTGGCCAGAACAGTGGGATGAAGCGTTCGCTTACGCCTACAAAAAAGACGTCGTGATTGTTGCGTGTGTGGGTAACGCTTCACAGGGCGCGACCCGGGCTTGGTCGCCGGCCACGGTTCCCGGGGTTGTGGGTGTTGGGGGCCTGAAGAAAGACAACTCGCTTGATTCGGAATCCACCGCTCCAGGCATTGCCGTGGACCTCATGGGGCCGGCCCAGAAAATTCCGGTTCCGTACTATGAAGGTGGGTACGCCGAGGCGGAAGGTTGTTCGTTCGCCGCCCCCTTTGTGTCTGGTGTGGCTGCCCTCATCCGTTCCAAACACCCCGATTATTCGGCCGATCAGGTGGTGGATGTTATGACTTCCACTGCGAAATCTGTTAAGGGCCACGACCAAAAAAAGCCCGTCGATCCGATCGTTGGGCATGGGCGGATCGACCCGGTTGCTGCTCTTGAGGCTCGGCCCGGAGAGAAAGTGGCATCGGCAAAGGACGAACTCGCCGAATGGGTACGCATGCACCGTCGCGCACAACAGTCGTCCAAAGCTGGTCAGGATGCCATTGTCGACTCAACAGACAAACCGGGAACCACCTCGGCCCATCAACCCACCCCACACGACCGCAACGAACTCCCATGGTTCTACGTTCCGCTTCTTGGTGTAGGGGGTGCGTTGATTGTCGCTGGGGCGGTCGCGTGGCAGGTGCAAAACCGACGGCGAAAAAACGGCACGGAAAAGACATGATGAACATTTTGGGGGCGCGTTCGTGAAAGATCGCATCAAGCGATAGCATGAGACTATGGCTTTGATTCGTAATAGCAAATTGCGTCCACGTGTCCTCGTAGTAGGTGGCGGTTACCTTGGACTGGTTACCGCCCAGAACCTGTTGAAGAACCTGGGTCGAGGTGAAGCAACGGTCACCGTTGTTGACCCTAACCCGTACATGACTTACCAGCCGTTCCTTCCAGAAGTTGCCGCCGGTTCGATCGAACCACGCCACGCTGTGGTTCCATTGCGTCGCAACCTCAAGGGTGCAGAAGTTGTCACCGGTTACGTTCGCTCCATCAACCACGCAAAGAAGTACGCGGTTGTTGAGCCTGAAGGTGACGAAGCATTTGAACTGGACTACGACCACATTGTGCTGGCCGCCGGTTCGGTTGCACGCGCACTGCCGATCCCAGGTCTGGACGAAGAAGCTATTGGTGTTAAGCGCATTGAAGAAGCTGTTGCTCTGCGCGACCACATCCTCAACCAGCTCGACGCTGCCGCTCTCATGGAGAACGACGAAGAACGTCGCAAGGCCCTGACGTTCGTGTTCGTCGGTGGTGGATTCGCTGGTATCGAAGCGCTCGCTGAAATTGAAGACATGGTGCGTTCGGCTGTTGCTCAGCACGAAACGCTCACCGAAGCCGACGTTCGCTTTGTTCTGGTTGAAGCTGCACCTCGCGTTATGCCAGAAGTTGGCGAAGCACAGGCACGCTGGGTTGTCGATCACCTGCGTGAACGTGGCGTTGACGTGTACCTCGAAACCTTCCTGCAGGACTGCACCAACAAGCGTTGCAAGCTGTCCAACGGCGAAGAGTTCGACGCAGACACCATCGTGTGGAACGCCGGTGTGAAGGCGAACCCGCTGCTGGTTGACTCGGACCTCCCGTTGGATGACCGTGGTCGCCTCACGGTTCGCGCTGACCTGCGCGTGGAAGATGAGAACGGTGTTGTTGAAGGCGCATGGGGTGCTGGTGACAACGCTGCTGTTCCAGACCTCTCCGGTGGCGGTGTTGGTGGCTACTGCGTGCCAAACGCTCAGCACGCTGTTCGCCAGGCTCCTGTTCTGGCTGCAAACGTTCTTGCTGCTCTCCGTGGCGAAACTGAGTTCCGTCAGTACTTCCACAAGTCACTGGGTGCGGTTGCCGGTATGGGTCTGTACAAGGGTGTCGCTCAGATGGGTGACTTCGAAACCCGCGGCTTCCTCGCATGGCTCATGCACCGTGGATACCACGGCTACGCAATTCCTACCGTGGACCGCAAGCTGCGCGTGTTCACCAACTGGTTCCTCAACTTCGTTGCTGGTCGCGACCTCACTGCGTTGAAGGACCTGGATGTGCCACGCAAGAGCTTCGTAGAAGCTGCTCACTCGAAGCCAGCTCCTCGCAAGGAGCCAGCTAAGAAGTAAGCGTTAGGCGTGTGAGAGGCGACCGCGTGTGTGCGGTCGCCTCTCA
>CABTZC010000079.1 GCA_902489185.1 uncultured Brevibacterium sp.
GCACGACTCATAATCGTGAGGTCGCGGGATCGAGTCCCGCTCCCGCTACCACAGAAACAAGGTCAGCTCTAAAGCGAGCTGGCCTTGTGTGGTTTCTGGCCGAGGTGTGAAACAGAGAGTCTCGACCGTCAGGGGGGCGGGCATGAGAGTGCTCGGTGTTGGTAGACTCTGGATGCTCGGTTTCTCGAAATGTTTTTAGTCTTTGAGTGAATAAGCCGGTTGTAACTTTTGTGTCGTAACGCCGAGCAAAGCTGTTGATCTGTTTTCTTGCGTTTCGTTTTGAGGAGCCCTCGCATGTCGTTCGCCCCTGTTCGTTTTGTGTCTGCCGCGACTCTTGCTGTCGCCCTGCTGGTTACCGGGTCGGTGGCCACATCTGCTCCAGCAGAAGCTGCTCCCCGCGCCAAAAAGTGCGCGGTCTCGGTGTCAAAAAAGAACCCCAAGCAATTCTCGACCACATCGGTGAACGTGTCGAAGGTTGGTAAGAAGGCTAAGGTTTCAGTCTCAGCCAAGTACAAGACCACCACTAACACCAAACGCACCACTGCAAATTCCCGTGGAAAGGCAACGGTGAAGTACAACGTGTATGGTGCGACCCCTAATCGCAAGGTGAACGTGGCAGTTGTGGCCACGAAAGGTAAGAGCCGTTGGGTATGCTCGACTTCGTTCACTCCACGGAGGCGGTAAGAATCCCTTCATGCTTTGAAAGCTGCCACGTCCGGATCCTCTCCGGATGTGGCAGCTTTGTTTTCGTCCAAACGCGTCGAATTCCCGCTTGCGCTAGTGTTGAACCATCCCCAACACGAAGGACTGAACATGGTCGCTACACTCTTCGCCGTAGACATCGCCCTCATCATATTCATCGGGATAGTAGTCCTTCTAGGGTTCGCGTTCATTGCGGGCGCGCTGTTCATCATTTTTGTTCTCCCCGGCAAGTCGGCCGCCAGGCGTCGACGCGAACGCCGTGAAAACCGTCGTCGCATGCTCGCTGACTTCGTGTTTGACATCCTTGACCGCGGGTAGTCAAACGCGCCACCCACATCTAGTTGCACCGCTGTCTCACCCTGTGCAATTAAGGGGTGCGTATTTAGGCAATTCAGGCTTATACTAACCAAAACCTCAGTTCCGTGATGTATATCACTTAGTGTCTGAAGATTACGCAACATTCCGGCATTTTCGGATTGCCTCACTGGGAGGACACGGTGACACCTGATGCAAAGCCGCCCACTGTCACAACACGATTTCGCCCGCCCACTCCCGTGCGAAATGAAGTTATTCGTGCCTCCTTGGTCGATCGCATCGACGCAGTCGACCCACGTTTCGTTCTGATTCACGCCCCAGCGGGATATGGGAAGTCAACGCTTGCATCGCAATGGCTTCGTATCCTCAACTCCCGCGAACGGTTCACCGTCTGGTTAGGTCTCGACTCAGACGACAACAACCCAGCATGGTTCCTGGCGCACTTAGGTGAGGCCCTAGCGCAAGTCATTAACACCTCGGGCGTGGACATCCGCTCTGTTTACGAAGAACACCCGGACGACGTTGAACGCTGGGTCTTACCCATCTTCATCAACCTCATCGAACAACAGCCCCGCACAGTAACCGTGGTCTTGGACGACTGGCACCTGGTCGACAGCTCGCGCTGTCACGACATCGTGGAGTGGCTGTGCGAACACGCGGGGGAGCGGCTGCAACTCGTCATCACCACGCGAGCGCTCACCGGCCTGCCACTCGCGCGCCTGCGCCTCACGGGGCAACTCCTAGAAGTGAGCGCTGACGAGCTTCGTTTTGACAGTTCGGAACTCGACGCGTTCCTCGCCGACCAAACCACCCTTGCACTCGACGGAAAAGAACGAAATCAACTCCTCGTTGCCACGGACGGATGGGCGGCCGGCCTGCAGCTCGCAGTTCTTGGAACGCAACGCAACTCGGACGTCGTGAGATTTCTCGGAAACCTGTCCAACCCACACAGCGACATCACCAGCTACCTCACCAACTCAGTTTTCGAAGAACTGTCACGCGAGCAACTCAACACGTTGCTGATCCTCAGTGTGCCCGACAGAATCACAACCGAACTCGCGCATGTGCTCCTCGAAGCCGCCGGTCTGCACATCAGCGAAAACCCCGATGAGATTCTCTACCGGATCGCCCATGCAAACCTGTTCTTACAAGCGCTCGACACCGAGGCCGACTGGTACCGCTTCCACCACATGTTCCTTGACCAACTGCGTCAACGGTTTGAGCACCTCGACAATGAGCTGCTCCAAGAGCTGCGGTTAGTAGCCGCGCAGTGGTTCAGCGACAATGGCCACCCGTCTGAGGCTGTCACCATGTGTTTGGCTGCAAACGATACCGAGGCGGCCGTCGCCAAAGTGCGCCAACATGCCATGGCGTTGGTGGAGCATTCGAGAATGTCGACGCTTTTGGCGCTGTGTGCCAAGCTTCCTGCGTCCACATACCAAACAGACCCCACAATCCAGTTCTCTTTGGCATGGGCAAACTGCCTGCTGCACCGTGCTCACGATGCGCAAACCATTTTGGATCGGCTTTCTAACCAAGAGCTCGACCCGCCAGCGCGTATCGAATGTCGAGTTATTCAAGCGTGTATCGACATGTACGCCGACCTCCCATTAGCTGGCAGGGACGTGGAAGAGGAGTGTTTTGCGCAAGCAACGGGTCTGCGTCCTTGGGTGGTTTCGGTCCTTGCCAACATTGTGGCGTATAGGCATTTGCGCGCCGAACAACCAAGCCTCGCGTTGAAAGTGCAGAATTGGGTGCGACCCTTCCACGATAAAACTGTGGGTCCGTTCTCTGTCGTTTACGGCTACTTGTTTGAATCGCTAGCGCTGAATGCTCAAGGCCATTCGCAGGACTCGATTGAAACTGCTCGGCTAGCGCTCCAGGTCGCACGAGACCGGGCGGGAAACTTATCTCACGCCGCCAGACTAGCTGGCGCTGTTTTGTCGTTCATGAGCTGGCCAGACGGAAGCGCAGACCAGACTGAGTCATTAGCCAGTGCGTGTTGTGAGCTGGGCACAGAAGGGGGAGTGGTCGATTTCATGGCCGCGGGCTATTCGACCCTAGCCCGATTTCAGCACGCAGACTCCCGAAATGACGAAGCTAAAGCCACTTTGGACAGTGGTATCGATGTGGCCCGCAAGCTCAAGCTCGCACGACTCGAAGCCCTCATGCGCGCCGAAAGCGCGTGTTTGAAAATTCCGCAAGAGGAGCCAGCCACGCTGTACACGGCGTCTGAAACTTCGCTGCCCGTTCTCTTTGACGTGGCGGTACCAGCGGTGATCGCGCACGTAGTCGACACCCTCAATGCGCACCCAGATGGTGACGAAGCTAGCGGTAGTAACACGGCTAAACACCAAGGGTTCCTCAAACAGTTGCGTCTCATGGCTGACCACGCCAAGCATCGCGGGAACGTGAAAGAAGGGGCGCTCATTCAAGAAGTCATGGGCGCGCTCAGAGGTGGCTCTGACACCCATCAGATTGTGCCGCCCCTTCCCACGAAGTCTGAAGAACACACTGAACCGTCGCACGTGACCGAGCGTGAGACGCAGATCCTGCAGCTCCTTGCTCGCGGAAAGTCCAACCGGCAGATTGCAGACGGAGTGTTCCTAGGTGTCAACACAGTCAAGTGGTACCTGAAGAATTTGTACCGACGCCTGGGAGTGTCCAACCGTCACGACTGTGTCAAAGTGGCACGACAACGGGGAATGGTCGGATAAACCATTCCCCGCTGCGCTCGCTTCGTTAGCGTTCGGTCAGAGGACCGTTAGTTAGAACGCTCCGGAACGTCTACGCCCAGCCACTCCTTGTAGAACGTGTCAACGTCCGGTTCGAAGTCGTGAATAACTGGGTACCACGGAACAGGCGCTTCAACGTCTAGCAGATCGCCCGAGGTCGGGTCGATGTACTCGCGAATGACCTGCCACTCAACAGATGGGGCCATGAGCTTTGGATAAAGCTCTTCCATCTTTTCCTGAGTGTCACGCACGCGGATCAAAGCGTGCATTTTCCAGTTCTCATTCCAATCGCAGAACACATGTCCCGACCAGGACTTGATGACCCACCGCTTGTCAGTTGGCTGCTGAACAATGAACAGTTTGGGTCCCAAAGGCAGAACGATCTTGTCATCCCACGGGACCTGCTCCTGCAGAATCTCTAAGTAGGTGAAGAACCGCTCATTGTCTTTAGGGCGGGTCAGCATCTGCTGGTAGGTGTCATCGTCAATCGTGCCATTGATAAGGTCGCGAACCTTTTCCTTTGTAAAAGCCACGGCGTACTCCTTTGTCTGTTTGGCTTAAGTGGACTAAACGGGTGTCGGCTTATTCGTCGACGTACTTCGGCATCTTGACATCGGGCAGCTCGGTGATGTCCATTGCCATTTCGCGACCGAAGCTGGGCACTGGCAGGTCTTCTTCGAGCATCTCCCAGTCGTCTGGCAACGACCAGAAGTCACGGAAGTGTGCGTGGAAGCGTTCACCCAGTTTGAACGACTGGGCGTACATGAGCTGAACAGCAACGGCGGCGTCTTTATTAACGATGCGTTCCCGTTCTTCCTTCATCCATTCGCTCACCGGCTTAGCCTCTGAGAGACGGTCCTTGTACATCTGGGCCCGCAACTCTTTGGTACCTTCCTCATCAAGAGTCCACACGCCGTCTTCTTCTGTAGCAACGACACCGTAGACGTTCTTCACCAAGCGTGGAATGACATATCCACCGTTCATGTCGTCAACGACAGACTGTGGGCTGCGCTCAAGTGGGTCACCAAAGCCGGGCCCACCACGCATGGTGTTGAGGTACAGGTCGTAGTTTTCGAACGTCTCTTCAGTGGTCACAGCCTGCTTGTCGCGCTTGACGTGAGCATCTGGAATGAGGCTTTCGTATGTGGGGAATTCTGGGTCGAAGTCGCCACCAAGGGGGAACTCAGCCCCCGACTCAATCAGCTCTTTGATTCCCGTCTTGTGTGCCGCGAACCTGTATCCGGATGCTGCCGGGTACCCGCCCATGAGTCCCCAGTCCGAGGTGATGTGCGAGTTACCCATGAAGAACATCGTCCAGTCGGTCGCGTTGTGAACGAGACGCAAAGACTCGTGCCCACAACCACCTCGGTACTTACCAGCACCACCGGAGCCCGCTTTGATTTGCCGCGCAAGGTAGACCAGCGGTTCCGCCAGCTCCCAGATCTCCATGTCACCCATGTCGCCTTCTGGGTTCCACATCGCTGCGGCGTGCGAGATTCCGTCGCGTGAGGCGGTTGCCCCAACACCATTTGCGGCACATTCGAAGGAGTTGACCGCGTGAATTTCGTTGTACTGGTTGAACCCTCCACCCTGGAGCCAGTTCGAGGTGTTGGCGTTACCGGCGTTGACTTCTTCCAGCAGGCCCCTGCCGAGGTACCCGCGTGACAGTCCACGCCACAGCGACGACCAGGCCGAAACCATGAAGTGCCACGAATACGCGAACGCCACACGTCTGTCGTTGGGGTTCGTCCACGTACCCTTGGGCAATCGGAACTCAGTACCGTAGGCGGCGCCGTCGTTGACCATTTCGGACGGAATCAGGGTCTGCGTCATCATGACCCAAATACCTGATGTAAACGACACAGGGTTTGCGTTGAACGTGTGCCAGCCCCAACGAGACGCACCTTCGAAGTCGATCCGCCAGGTGGCGTCCGGGCGGATGGTGATTTCTGACGGCGCGTGCATGATCGTGTTGACCTTGGCGAAGTCAGAAGGCAGTCGCACATCTTCGTGCTCAAAAGGCACATCGACGAATGCCGTCTGGCGGTAGGTGCCAGGGATCGTCATAGCCTTGATGCGGTTCTGCAGACCTTCACGACCGTGCTCAATCGACTCGTAGGAGAACTTCCAGTACGCATCCAGACCTTCTGACCGGATCACTTCGTGAACCAGGTCACGGATCATGTGGCATCCGGCGACACGGGTACGTTCGTCTAGCATCCAGTAGCGAGTGGTACGCACCATGCGCTGGGATTCGTGCAGCCAGTCCTTGAACAGGGTGTCGTTAGCGCCAATCTTGCGGCACGTGATCGAGTAGCCGTCACCAAAACGCTGAACCTGACCCGTGGACATCGAACCCGGACCAACGGACCCGGTGTCGATCACGTGGTTCACTCCACCGACCCAACCGACGAGCTTTTCTTCCCAGAAAATCGGAACCAGGGTGTGGATGTCACACGGGTGAACGTTTCCTGTCATGCAGTCGTTGTTGCAGAAAATGTCACCGTCTTGGATACCTGGGTTGTCTTCCCAGTTGTTTTCGATCATGTACTTGATCGCAGCACCCATGGTTCCCACGTGGATGATGATTCCCGTGGAGGTCAAGATGGAGTCACCCGCTGCGTTATACAGCGTGAAACACAGCTCACCTTCCTGTTCCACGATGGGGGATGCCGCGATTTTCTTTGACGTCTCGCGTGCATCGACGACACCGGCGCGCAGTCGCGAGAAGATCTTGTTGTACAGGATCGGGTCTGAGCTGCGAAGTTCGCTGTGCTCCAACCCAGCGTAGTGGCCGGTTGACTTAGTCGCGTCCATAATGCGGTCGCGGTGGTCCTTTAAGGTTTCGCCACCAAAGACGATCCCTTCGGCCGAGGTGGATGAATCTGTGTGTGAGTTCAAAGTTGCAGTCATGACGTGTCCTTCCTTGGTCTACGCCTGTCAATCAGACTTCTTTGAGGTGGAAGATGCGGTGCTTGTCCAGGTGAGTAGCAAAACCATCTGGAACCACGAACGTGGTCGCATCGGATTCGATGATGGCTGGGCCAGTAATTTCATTGCCCGGACGTAGCTTTTCCATCTGGTACAGCTGCGCGTCCACCCAGCGCTTCTTGCGGTAGAACTGACGGGTACCCAACTTGGCTTCTGCGTCTGGTTCCGGACCGGCGAGTTCTTCGGACGGAATCTTGGGCTTAGGAATTTCGACCTTGCCTCGCATGATGGCTCCGGTCACCGAATAACCAAGTTCAGGGGAACGCGCCGACTTGGAGTACACGTGACCGTAGGTGTCGTTGTACGCATCGACCAAGCTGTCCCAGTCTTCAGCGCTGCTCGCGCTATCGATAGGGGAGTCGATCTCGAGGTCGTTGAGCTGACCGCGGTACTGCATGCGGTAGCCGGGGGTCAGCTCAACTTGATCGGCTGAGTAGCCGTTGAGTTCGAACTCTTCGAGCACGTTCTTGGTCAGTTCCGCCCATGCCTCTTGGAGCGCACGCGCGTTCTGTGCCTTTTCTTCATCTGGAGCATCTTCATCGATGTTGAGGTCCAGTGACTTGTCGTACCGGTAGGCGAAGTCAGCAGACGCGCAACCGAATGCCGAGAAGCCAGCTGCCCAGGCGGGAACAAGCGTGTCTTCGAAGCCCAGACCTTCCGTGTAACCGTAGGTGTGAACCGGCCCGGCACCACCATAGGAGAAGCACACGAAGCTTTCGGGGTTGTATCCCTTACCGGAAACCAGCGACTTCACGTAGTCACGAAGTTCGGTGTCGAGAATCTCGATCACACCCGCTGCAGCGTCCTCAACCGACAGGCCAAGTGGGTCTGCGATCTGTTCCTTGACTGCTTGGCGTGCCCGTTCAACATCCAGCGTGATGAGACCGCCAAGGAAGTTGTCGGGGTTGAGGTACCCCAGGACGAGGTGGCAGTCAGACACGGTGACGGTGTCGATTCCCGAGTCTGCCCAACACACACCCACGCGATACCCAGCTGAGTCTGGCCCCAGCTTGATTGCCTTGGTATATGGGTCCAAGCGAACCATGGAACCTGCGCCAGCACCCACTGAGTCCATCCCCACAAGTGGAAGCGACAAGACTAGACGCGCCATGTCTGGGTCGTTCTTAATGGTGAGCTCACCGCGCGTGATCAGTGCGACGTCGAAGCTGGTTCCGCCGATGTCGGAACACACGATGTTGTCGTACCCGAGCGCTTCACCAAGGTACTTCGCCCCAATCACACCGCCAATAGGACCGGAAACGATCGTGCGGGCAAGCTCCTTCGCCTTCCACGAAATCGTTCCACCGTGGGTCGCCATCACACGAGTGTCGAACTTAGCGCCGTGTTCCTTAAACGCGTTAGAAATCTTCTTCAGCGTCTTGCGCGACGGTTCAGCCGCATATGCCTCAAGCAACGTGGTGTTCGTTCGGTGGGACTCTTTGCGCAGAGGGTAGTAGTCGGCTGACGCGAAAACCGGAATGGACTTCCCGGCCTTTTCGATCTCTTCAAGAACAATGTCACGTACACGACGCTCATGGTCGGGGTTCTTGTACGAGTGCAATAGTGAAATCGCAATGCTCTCGACATCGTCGGCGATGAGCGCGCGGGCTGCTTCACGTGCGCTTTCTTCGCGCAACGGAATCACAACGTCACCAAACATGTCGATACGTTCCACCACGCCGTACGTGTGCTCACGTTTTGCAAGTGGCGGGTCGTACCAGTGGGGGTTGATGTGAATCCGGTCGGGGTAGGCAAGACCGAGGGGTGACTGAATGGCGCGACCC
>CABTZC010000080.1 GCA_902489185.1 uncultured Brevibacterium sp.
CGTCAGAAAGGACGTACGCACCTTTTGCCGCTCCACTCGGCTATTGAGGCTGCTAAGAAGGACCCACGTCCGTCGTTTATTCGCTTGTCCACCATCATCGCGTGGCCTGCACCTAACAAGCAGAACACGGGCGCTTCGCACGGATCGGCTTTGGGTGACGACGAAATCCGTGCCACTAAAGAACTCCTGAACTTCCCTGTCGACGAAACCTTCGTCGTTGCCCCCGAGGTTCTCGAACACACGCGCGCCGTCGTCGACCGCGGTCGCGCTGCACACAACGATTGGAACACCCGCTTTGAAACGTGGCGCGCCGAAAACTCAGAACGGGCGCAGCTGCTTGACCGGCTCACGGCACGCGAACTTCCTCAAGGATTGGAAGACGCCCTCCCAACGTTCGAACCGTCGGACAAGGGGGTAGCCACCCGCGCGGCCTCGGGTCAGGTACTTAACGCGATCGCACCGCTCATGCCAGAACTGTGGGGCGGTTCGGCTGACCTCGCGGGGTCCAACAACACGCTCATTAAGGGAGAACCTTCCTTCTTCCCCAAGGACCGCAGCTCCAGCGCATTCGACGGCAACGAATACGGTCGAAACCTCCACTTTGGTATCCGTGAATTCGCGGCCGGTCTTGCATGCAACGGAATCGCTCTGCACGGGCTCACCCGCCCATACAACGGCACGTTCCTCGTCTTCTCCGACTACATGCGCCCCGCTGTTCGCTTGGCTGCTCTGCAAGAACTGCCTGTCATCTTTGTATGGACGCACGACTCGATTGGCCTGGGAGAAGACGGGCCTACCCACCAGCCGGTTGAGCACTTGAGCTCACTGCGCGCCATTCCTGGACTGGACGTGGTGCGCCCTGCTGATGCCAACGAAACTGCTGTGTGCTGGTTGGAAATGTTGCGTCGCACCGACGGCCCCACCGGACTGGCACTCACTCGCCAAGCCGTCCCCGTGTTGGACCGTACGGAACTGGCGGCCGCCTCGGGCGCGGCACAAGGCGCCTACGTCCTTTCTGATGAGGATGACTTTGAGGTCATCCTCATGGCATCCGGGTCCGAGGTGGCAATCGCCTTGGACGCAGCCCACCAGTTGCGTGCGGAAGGCACTCGCGTGCGCGTTGTGTCGATGCCCAGCCACGAATGGTTCGAAAAGCAGGACGACCAGTACAAGGAATCGGTTCTTCCGATCACCGCACGCGCACGCGTGAGCATCGAAGCCGGATCAGCGATGAGCTGGCACCGTTACGTGGGAACCGAAGGCCGTTGCATTTCGCTCGACCACTTCGGCGCCTCGGCTGATTACCAGACTCTCTACCGTGAGTTTGGAATCACGCCAGGAGCTGTTGTGCAAGCGGCCCACGAATCCATCGCTGCAGTTCAGGCTCTCTAGTTCTCATCCCCCACCACCCAGAGGTAGGTCATGGCAACTCCAGTTCCGTCACTTCAAGCACTCAGCCATGCCGGAGTTTCCGTGTGGCTTGACGACCTTTCCCGAACCCGGATCACTTCCGGAAGTTTGAACGAAGCAATCGAAACTTTGTCCGTGGTGGGTGTGACCACTAACCCCACCATTTTCGCGGCCGCGCTTGCCGGTGACGGCTACGAAGAGGCCGTCGCCGAACTCGCAGCGAAAGGCGTGAGTGTCGACGAAGCGATCGACGCCCTCACCACCCAGGACGTCGCGGAGGCCTGCGACATCCTACTCCCCGTGTACCAGGCAACTGGAGGCGAAGATGGGCGCGTGTCCATCGAGGTGCCGCCGCACCTAGCTCACGACACGGAAGGCACGGTTGAGTACGCCAAGAAACTTCACGCGATGGTCGACCGTGACGGCGTCATGATTAAGATCCCCGCGACTGAAGAGGGTCTCTTGGCAATCACCCGCGTGATTGCAGAAGGGATCAGTGTTAACGTCACGCTGATCTTCTCGCTGGATCGGTACCGCAAAGTGGTCGAAGCCTATGTCAACGGGCTGGAACGCGCACGGGAAGAAGGCCACGACATCAGCAACATCCGCTCAGTCGCCTCGATTTTCGTGTCGCGCGTCGACACCGAGATCGATAACCGCATCGACGATTTGGTGAAGAACGGTGCTGACAAGGAGCTCCTGGAACTCAAGGGCAAGGCCGGGCTCGCGAACTGCCACTTGGCTCACCGTATTGCGTCGGAGATCTTCGAGTCGGAACGCTTCACCGTGCTCGCGGCCGCTGGAGCCCACAAACAGCGTCCGCTGTGGGCATCGACCGGAACCAAGAACCCGGAATACTCCGACACCATGTACGTCGACGGCCTCATTACTGCTGAGACCGTGAACACCATGCCAGAAAAGACCTTGCTCGCGTTTGCCGACCACGGACAGGTTTCCGGCGACACGGTGTTTGGCCGGTATGAAGAAGCCGACCAGATTCTCGACGCACTGTCCGTTGCTGGTATTCACTACGGCGACGTCATGGACAAACTTGAACGCGAAGGCTTAGAAAAGTTCGACGCCAGCTGGAATGAACTCGTTGAAACCGTGACTACTGCACTGGAGAAGACGCCGTGACCACTACATCGTCTGTCATCAACGATATCCTCGAAAACCGCATTGCTTCCCGCATCGCCGCTCAAGACGCGACGGTGTGGGGACCCGAAGCACAGGACGAAGCAAGTAAGCGCCTGGGGTGGGTGGACCTGCACACTCGCGCTAACGACATCATTGAGAAGGTCACTGGTCTCGCTCAGACGTGTGAGCACGACCGCGTGGTCCTGGCCGGAATGGGCGGGTCCTCGCTGGCTCCTGAAGTCATGAGCAACGCGTACGGAAAAGACCTCATCGTGTGCGACTCCACCCACCCGGACCAGGTCGCGTACACCGCTCAGGACCTCGACCGCACGCTCGTGATTATCGCGTCGAAGTCCGGCTCCACCGTCGAAACGGACTCGGCTCGCCGGTTCTTCACCCAGAAGTTCCGTGACGCAGGCATCGATCCCAGTTCGCGCCTCATCGCTATTACCGACCCAGGCTCACCGCTCGATCAGCGCACTGAGGAAGAAGGCTGGCTGGCGGTGTTCCACGCCGATCCGTCGGTGGGTGGACGCTACTCTGCACTCACACCGTTTGGTTTGGTCCCCGCTGGTCTGGTGGGTGTCGACATTGCTCAGATCGTTGCTGACGCCGCGTCGATTGCGCCGCAGCTTAAACAGGACTCAGAAGAGAACCTCGCCGTGTATGTGGGTGCGCTCTTGGGTGCCGCGCATGAAAACGGCCACGAAAAGCTTTCTTTGGACCCGCACACCCCACAGTTCCACGGACTAGGGGCCTGGATTGAACAGCTCATCGCCGAATCCACGGGTAAGGACGGCAAGGGAATCCTTCCGATCGCGCCGCAGGACTGCGAAAGTGCCACAACTGTAGCGTTGGGAGCGCCCAATGGACGCGACGCCGATGCTGTCGTCGACCTGCCCTTAGGCGCCCAGTTCCTGTTGTGGGAGTACGTGACTGCAATCGTGTCGTACGTGATTGGCGTGAACCCGTTCGACCAGCCCAATGTCGAATCGGCCAAGGCTGCAATGCGTGAACTTCTGGCCGGTGGTGAGCAGACGGGCTCAGCATTGCCGGTGTCGCTCACGGATGGCGCGCTGACCGTGTCCGGTCCCGCTGATCTGGTGGAAGGTGCACAGTCCGCCGCCGAGGTCGTTGACCGTTTGCATGATGCTATTCCGCAGGGCGGATATGCGGGTTTGCAAGCGTTTGTCGACCGGATCGGCCGGTCGGATCTTGTACGGTTACGGCCTCATTTTGCGCAGCGTCTGGGTGTTGCGACCACGTTTGGTTTTGGTCCTCGCTACTTGCACTCAACGGGCCAGTACCACAAGGGTGGTCACGCGAACGGCGTGTTTATTCAAATCACTGACGAAGCATCCACTGACTTTGATGTGCCAGAAACAGGCTTCACGTTCGGTCAACTGATTGCCGCGCAGTCACGCGGCGATGCGAATGTGCTCAACGATGCTGGGCGCCCCGTACTCCGTTTCCATGTCACTGGCGAGGACGGTTACGCGCAGTTGTTTGACCTCTAAGCCAGCTACCAACGTAGTTACGAGTCAGCTTTTGAGCCTACTTAGGCTTGGAAGCTGGCGATCAGGCCCAGCAGGACGATCGACGCGGCCCACACGATTGCGATCAGTGTGGTGTACATATTGAGGTTCTTTTCGGCAACCCCGGACGAACCGAGGTTAGCGCTCATACCGCCACCGAACATGTCGGACATTCCGCCACCCTTACCTTTGTGCAAGAGAACAAAAGCAATCAGGATGAAGCTGGTAAGGATGAGCACGCCAGTCAGAATCCACGTCAAAATTTCCACGTCGCCTACCTTAGCACTGTTCGGTTCACAAACGAACCGACGCTGCGACGAGTCGCGCGAAAGTATCGGGGTCGAGGCTCGCACCACCCACAAGGGCCCCATCGACGTGTTCTGACTGCATAATTTCAGCCACGTTTTCAGGCTTCACGGATCCGCCGTAGAGAATCCGGGTCGATTCAGCAACGGACGCGTCGTAGCGTTGTGCCAACCAGCCACGGATTTCTTGTGCCATCTGGTGTGCGTCGTTTGCCGTGGCAGTTTTACCGGTGCCAATAGCCCACACCGGTTCATACGCAATCACGAGTTCTTCAGGAGCATCCATGTCAGCCAGCGCTTCCTCACACTGTTGCAGCGTAAACGACACGTGGTCACCGTTTTCGCGCTCAGTGAGGGATTCTCCCACGCACAGAATGGGTGTGAGTTCGTGATCAAGTGCTGCACGCACTTTACGTCCCACCAAGGCATTGTCTTCGTGGTGGTCGCTACGCCTTTCGCTGTGACCCACAACGACGAAGTAACAACCAAGTTGCTTGAGGAATCGACCACTGATGTCACCCGTGTGAGCGCCTTCCGCATGTTCGGACAGGTCCTGGGCCCCGTACGACAGCGGTAGCTTGTCGCCTTGAATGAGGGTTTGCACGGAACGGATGTCAGTGAAAGGTACCAGAACAGCAACCTGGGCTGCTTCTTCACTGATCTTCGCGTCGCGCAATGCCCACGCCAATTTTTGGACAACGGAAATCGCTTCCAAGTGGTCGTGGTGCATCTTCCAGTTTCCGGCCAAAAGCGGAAGGCGGTTCGTCACGGTGTCTCCTCTGTGTGAGTTCTGCTCTAGTCCAGAACGGTCAGTCCGGGAAGCTCTTTGCCTTCGAGGAACTCTAGACTAGCGCCTCCGCCGGTCGAAATGTGACCGAAGTCGTCGTCGCTAAATCCAAGTGCTCTAACAGCGGCCGCGGAGTCGCCTCCCCCAACCACGGTGAGACGACCCTGGTCGACTCCCCCGTGCGCGGTGGACAGAGCCTCGGCAACGGCCTTGGTTCCTGCTGCGAACGCTTCGAATTCGAAAACACCCATGGGGCCGTTCCAGAACACGGTCTTCGATTCGGCAATGGTCTTCGCGTACGCCTTAGCGCTCTCGGGACCAATGTCCAGACCAAGAGCTGACTCACCCGCTGGAGTGTTTTCCAGTTCATCGACACCCACGGTCCAGTGCTGGGCATCGGCAGCAAACTTTTCGGCCATCACAATGTCCGTAGGCAACATGATGGTGACGCCTGTGTTCTGCGCGGTCTCAAGGTAACCCTTGACCGTGTCGACCTGGTCTTCTTCCAGCAGAGACGCACCAACGCCCTTACCCTGAGCCTTCAGGAAGGTGTACACCATGCCACCACCGATAATCAGAGTGTCGGCACGTTCAAGTAGGGACTCGATAACGCCCAACTTGTCCGAGACTTTCGAACCACCCAAAACAACCGTGTATGGACGCTGCGGGTCTTCCAGAAGCTGGCGACTCACGCGCACCTCGGCCTCAACGAGACCACCGGCGTAGTGTGGCAGCTTCTTCGCAATGTCGTACACACTGGCCTGCTTACGGTGGACAACACCAAAGCCGTCGGACACAAACACGTCGGCCAGGCTCGCCAACTGTTGTGCGAACTCCTCACGCTCGGCGTCGTCTTTTGACGTTTCACCTGGGTTAAACCGCAGGTTTTCTAAAAGCAAAACTTCACCGTCGGAAAGCTGTTCGGCTTTCGCGCGCGCATCCTCGCCCACGGTGTCAGTAGCGAACTTCACCTCGCGTCCGACTTCTTTCGCAAGCTCCTTAACCACTGGGGCCAGCGAGAAATCGGGGTTCACAACACCCTTGGGGCGACCCAGGTGAGCCATCACGATCACCCGGGCACCCGCCTCGGCGAGACCACGGATGGTAGGAGCCGATGCCTTGATGCGGCCCGCATCCGTAATCGTGTCGCCGTCCATAGGCACGTTCAGGTCGCTGCGCACCAAGACGCGCTTGCCGGCAAATTCGCCGAGGTTGTCAAGAGTTTTCATTTACTTCTCCAGTTTCGCTGCTACCAGTTCGACCATTTCAACGAGGCGTTCCGAATAGCCCCATTCGTTGTCGTACCATGCAATAACTTTGATCTGGTTGCCTACCTTGCGGGTGAGTTCAGCGTCGAAGATCGACGAGTGGCTGGCCATCACGATGTCCGAGGAGACAATGGGGTCTTCCGTGTACTCCAGGATGTGCCCGAGGTCGCCGCTGGCTGCTTCCTTGACCGCTGCGTTGATCTCTTCAACCGATACGTCACGGGAAGGAATGAATGTCAGGTCAACGAGCGAACCGGTTGGAACCGGAACGCGAACCGCGAAGCCGTCGAGCTTGCCGTCCAGTTGTGGCAGCACCTTGCCCACAGCCTTCGCAGCACCCGTGGTGGTGGGCACCAGGTTTACAGCTGCGGCGCGTCCACGGCGCAAGTCCTTGTGCGGACCATCGACCAGGTTCTGTCCACCCGTGTATGCGTGAACCGTGGTCATAATTCCCGATTCGATCCCGCAGAATTCGTCAAGAACCTTGGCAACGGGAGCCAGGCAGTTGGTGGTGCAGCTTGCGTTGGACACAATGTGCTGGTTTTCCGGGTCGTATTCGTTGTCGTTGACGCCCATGACGAACATGCCGTCAACGTCTTTTCCGGGTGCCGAAAGCACGACCTTCTTGACCGTTTCGCCCAGGTGCAGAGCCGCCTGGTCACGCTTCTTGAACTTACCGGTGCACTCGACAACCACCTCGGCACCGGCGCCCGCCCAATCGATGTCAGCTGGGTCCTTGTGAGCCGACGCTGCGATGCGCTTACCGTTAACGGTGAGCGATTCGTCGTCATATGTCACTTCACCGGCAAAACGGCCCCACACGGTGTCGTATTTGAGCAAGTGTGCGAGCTGTCCGTTGTCTGTCAGGTCGTTAATTGCTACGACCTCTAAATCCAGGTCATTCTCCAAAACGATGCGGAGAAATGAACGTCCAATACGACCAAAACCATTGATGCCTACGCGAGTCATTTCACTCCTGATGAGAGGGATTGTCGTGCACTTCTATCGTAGTACGCAACATGTGCGTGGCACATGTGCAAAAGGTTAAACGTCTTCTAACATTTCGGGAGTCAGATTGGCCTCGGTGTCAGGAATCCCCAGTTCCGCCGCCTTCTTGTCAGCCGTCGCAAGCAGCCGCCGGATTCGACCAGCAATCGCGTCCTTGGTCATGGGCGGTTCCGCGAGCTGTCCCAGCTCCTCAAGTGACGCCTGTTTGTGTTTCAAACGTAGTTTGCCAGCATATTTGAGGTGTTCAGGAACTTCGTCACCCAAAATCTCCAGCGCACGCTCAACCCTGGCACCAGCGGCCACGGCGGCGCGTGCCGACCTGCGCAGGTTAGCATCGTCGAAGTTTGCCAGACGGTTGGCCGTTGCACGCACTTCTCGGCGCAGACGCCGCTCTTCCCATACCAGGCGGGCCTGCTCGGCGCCCATTGAGGTCAAGAGCGCTCCGATCGCTTCGCCGTCGCGGATCACCACACGGTCCACCCCGCGTACTTCGCGGGCCTTCGCCGAAATACCTAAACGACGAGCAGCCCCCACGAGCGCAAGGGCAGCCTCGGGTCCTGGGCAGGTCACCTCCAAGGCAGACGAACGGCCCGGTTCGGTCAGCGAACCGTGTGCTAAGAACGCACCTCGCCACGCTGCTTTGGCGTCGGTCAGCGAACCGTTGACAACGGCGGCCGGAAGTCCACGAACGGGGCGACCTTGAGCATCAATGAGCCCGGCCTGGCGGGCAAGAGCCACCCCGTCTGTCCCAACACGCACCATGAAGCGCGAGCCTTTTTTGAGCCCCGACCCATTGACCACAACGATTTCGGCAACGTGTCCGTACAGGTCCTTGATTTCGGAGCGAAGTCTACGAGCTGCAACCCCGGTGTCCAGCTCTACCTCAATCACGATTGAACCGGCAACGATGTGCAATGCAGAAGAAAACCGCAAGAGCGAAGACACTTCCGCCTTACGTGCAGCGGTCCGCGGTTCGACGAAACGCGCAAGTTCATCCTTTACTTGTGCTGTCAGAGCCATGCCTATC
>CABTZC010000081.1 GCA_902489185.1 uncultured Brevibacterium sp.
GCAGTGTCCGCAGGTATCGCAGATGTTATTGCGAGTTGGCCGGACGGTCTTCTTGAAGAGCTCAACAGTTTGAACTTTGAATCGGGACGGTCTGCGTACTCACTTCTGTCACTTAAGAACATGAATGAGTGTATGGCGACTCGTGGATGCAACCTTCACGATGCACGTAAAGAAGTATTTGACGTAGACGATTCGTGGAGGCCCACGCCACCTAAGATTCATGAGCCAGTGGGACATCCAACGGTAGACCGCGTTCTTCCAATCGTGCGCAGAACGATCATGGAAGCACACAGACGGTGGGGCGTTCCGCGGTCGATACACATTGAGCACACACGATCGTCCCTACTGGGCCCTGCTGCGCGTACAGAGTATCAGCGCGAAGTGAACGCAAATCGCAGAGCGCGTGAGCGCAGTATCGAGAGTCTGCGTGAACAAGGTGTCGCAGATCCGACAGTTGCAACTGTGCGGAGGTTTAGCGCAGTTCAACACCAGAACGGAGTGTGTTTGTACTGCGGAAGTACTATCACCGCGAAGCCCGGCGACTCAGGGTGCGAGTTAGACCACGTCGTGCCTCGTTCGGGCGGCGGGTCGAGTAAGCGAGAGAATCTCGTTGCGGTTTGTAGGCGATGCAACTCGGAAAAGGGAAACCTTCCGTTTGGTCTTTGGGCTGCGACGTCTACGCGACCAGAAGTTTCAGTGGAAGCGGCTTTGGTGAGACTCGAGAACTTCAATTGGGAAAAGCGTGATCGCGTTGTCAAGAAGGGACTGATACGTCGGCTAAAGCAGACTTCTGAAGACGAGCCAATAGACGAGCGGTCATTGGAGTCAACCGCCTACGCGGCTACCGAAATCCGTCGCAGACTGCAGTATTACTTTGAAGAAAATTGCGGTGCAAACGTGCCACAGCCGGAGATTTTTGTGTTGCCTGGTGCCGTAACTCGAGAAGCTCGCAGAGCCGGAGGGTTCGATAGTCGAATCAAACTACGAGGTAAAGACGATAAAGATCGCTTTGATGCGCGTCATCATGCGCTTGACGCGGCGATCATGACGGTTGTTGATAGGAGCGTCGCCAGGACGCTTCAACAACGATCGGATCTGAAATACTCAAACTTTTTGACGGGGGCAGAACCACGTTGGAAAGAGTTTAAAGGTGACTCGCCGGAGTCTCGGAAGAAGTTTGAGTGGTGGATCCAAACATCTAACCGGTTGGCCGACCTCGTATTTGACGCTATCGTGACTGACGCGATCCCCGTGATTTTTCCTCTGCGCTTGGGCACAAACCGTGGGCCTTTGCATAAAGACACCGTCAGGTGTGCTGATTGGAAGCCAATCGCAGAAGAATGGTCGGAGAAAGAGATCGAACGTATTGTTTCGCCTGACGTACATGCGGCCGTGACTGAAACAATAGGTCTGAAGGGTGGAAAAGTTTCTGCTAATTCCGCTGCCAATGTAATCCTTCAAAATGGCAAGTTCGGTGAAAAAGTTGCACTGGCACGAAGCTCTGCCGCATGTATCCAAGTCAACGGTGGTGTGGTTGAAATCGGGGAATCGATACACCACGCGCGCTTGTTTGCCTGGCGTGGACGACGCGGTGCAATTGAATTGGGAATGGTGCGTGTCTTTACCGCCGAACTCCCATATATCCTCAAAAACTCCACACATGGGGATGTGTTCACCGCCGAAATACCCGCGTCGACATTTTCGTTTAGAAACACTCCGGCTACCCTACGTAAGAAACTACTCGCTGGTGAGGCGACTAGTGTTGGGTGGATTACGCAGAATGATGAAATCGAAATCGCTGTAGATGAGTTTACGTGCGGTGACAACTCTTTCGCGAAGTTTCTCACTGAAATTCCCGAGAAGCGGTGGCGTGTTGATGGGTTCTATGACAACAGACGCCTGCGCATACGACCCGCTTATTTGTCTGCTGAAGGATTGACCGATAGTCACCCTCAAGTAGTCCACGAAACGCTTGAGAAAGGGCAACATGTGAACGCGGGATTACTGCTTGGAGGATCGATGACCTTCATTATTAGGCGAACTGCGCTGGGTTCTCCTCGGTGGAAATCAGATAAAAGTGGATTACCAGTCAGTTTTTCTCCGTTGAAACTTGCCGAAGAAGCGTTGTAACGGTCGTGAAGTGGCAGATCGTTGACCTTCTCGATTTTGAAGGTGAGATTCATGCAGTTCGCGGTGGTCTGCTGATAAACGAAACGTGTGTTCCGTTACAAGATGTTGGAACCGTTTTGCTTGGAAGCAAATGTCGTTGGGGGTACGGTCTCGTCAGCCACGCAGCGAAATTCGATGTAGCTGTTCTCGTGTGTGACTGGCGTCTGGTGCCAATCTCGGTGTTGCTTCATTGGTCCAACAACACGCGCGTTGGCGCCCGCCAAAGAGCGCAGGCAAACTTAAGCGTTCCAAAACAGAAGCAAGCGTGGAAAGCTCTTGTAGAGACCAAGATCCGGAACCAAGCTCAGTGTTTGAAGTTTGCGCAAGGTCTAGATGTACCCCGACTGCGTGAACTCGCACGAATGGTCAGGTCAGGCGATCCTTCTAACTGTGAGGCGCAAGCGGCGTTAGTCTACTGGGGACAGATATATGGTAGTGAGTTCCGCCGAGTCCAGGAGATGGAAGACGCCACCAACTCGTTTTTGAACTACGGGTACACGATTCTGAGGGGAGTCGTAGTTCGGTCGATAGTAAGTCATGGACTCTGGCCGGCGTTGGGTGTATTTCACCGACATCGAGCAAACGAGTTTGCTTTAGCTGACGATCTTGTTGAACCGTTTAGGCCGTGTGTGGACTTGCTTGTGCATCAGCTGATTCAGATGGGCTCAACAGAAGTAGACAAGTCTGTTCGCAGAAAGCTGGCATCTGTAGGACAACAACGCTATGGGGCTTCAGGCGAGACCGTTGCGACTGCAATCGATGATCTATGTAGTCGGTATGCAAACTACGTTGAGGGAGACGGTGTTCGGTTTACTGTCTCACGCTGGAGCCCGGATACGAATGGCTGATCCGATGTGGCTCATGGTGATGTTCGACTTCCCGACGAAACGTAAGGAAGAACAACGTGCTGCCAATCAATATCGGAACCTTCTAAAGGACGAAGGCTTTGACCGTATCCAACTCAGCGTGTATGTGAAGTACTTCGTGAACTCCACCGGAACGTCTAGGGTCATCGGTCGACTCACTCGAAAGATTCCAGCAAAAGGGTTAGTGCGAATTCTAAAGATCTCGGATCCTACATGGTCGTCGATGCTGCGCTTCGACAACACATACGAAGAACCGCCAGAAACTAAACCGGAGCAGTTGCTCCTGTTCGGTTAAAGGGCGTCGTGGATTCAGCGTTGTTGGGAATCGTCACTACTCATTCCAGATAGACTTGGGCAACGACCCCCCCGGCGCGCCAGCGGCCAGTAGCTCCGTGTTCGTCGACTCCGACACCTCCACGTGCCGGACCTCCGACCAGTACTCCGCCACCGCCGACTGAATCCGCGCCACGTCCTGAACAGTCATGCCATCAAGTGTGGAAGCGGACTTTCACTGGGCAACATGTCAGGCATAAAGCTTTACACTATCGGCTGCTCGAAGAAGAACGCGGAGGAATTCTTTGATCTGCCGCGCGCCAACAACGAAAGCGTGTCGTAGACATTCCGCGCGATCACACAAACCAACTCGCTGGTTTTTACTAAGAAAGACGACCTCGCCTGGTTCCTGGACGTCATCGCGGGCATGGACTACCAGCACGTGCTGGAACTCACGCCGAGCGAGGAACTCATGCACGCCTAGCGGAAAGAAGGCCTCCCGTTCGATGGATGCGCGGAGCAGCTCCGCGTACAATTCGACCAACGCGAAATACCCACAAAATCGTCCTTCGACCGCGCCCCTCGCCTGTGTTCCGAAACTGACTCGTCAACCCGCCACCGGCTCATCGCCACACAGTACCTTGCCGAAAACAATGCCCCGGACGAAAAACGTCTTGAGACGATTCATCCGGGGCGTAACGCCGTCTAGCTTTACTAGGCGCGTTCTAACAGTGCACGGACATGTTCTTTCGAGGTGAGAGTGCCGTACTCAATTCCGCGAGAGCTCCGATCAATCCGACCCGATAGGAAGGCTTCAGTCACCTGTTCAGGGGCGTGTTCAAGGAGAATCTGTGCTTGGAGAGCAAGGGCGAACTCTTCGACGATCGTCCTCGCCCGGTGCTCAGCCGAGGAGGGATCGGTGGTGATCTCGTGCAAGGTCTTTTTCACCCTGTCCAACTGGGCATCGTATAGGTTGTCGCGCCCCCTAGAAGCTTCCAGCTCTGCCAAGAATGCCTCTCCCGATTGCGGGTGGCGCGCAAGCGCGCGAAGGACATCAAGCGCGATGACATTGCCAGAGCCTTCCCACACCGCAAGGACCGGTGCCTCGCGGTACCGCCGTGCGAGCGGGAACAGCTCGGTGTAGCCATTGCCGCCCAAGCACTCAAGGGATTCATATGCATGGTGCGGTCCCCGCTTGCACACCCAATACTTGGATACTGCAGTGGCGAGACGGCGGAAGTCGAGTTCGGATCCTTCCTCAGCATCATGCGCCGCCGCCAAACGCATTGCAGTCCACGTTGCAGCTTCCGACTCAAGATGGAGATCGGCGATGACATTACGCATTGCGGGCTGATCGATGAGTGTTTTACCGAAAGCACTTCGATGCTTTGCGTGCCATACAGCCTCAGCGACGCCTTGTCGCATTCCCGCTGCAGCGCCGATAACACAGTCCAGGCGAGTGCGATTAACCATTTCAATGATGGTTTTAACCCCTCGACCAACGTCACCGACCAGCCAGCCGATAGCACCATCCAATTCAATCTCGGAGGAAGCATTCGACTTGTTTCCAAGCTTGTCCTTCAAACGCTGGATGAAGAACGCATTGCGAGTCCCGCCCGGCAGAATTCGCGGCACCAAAAAACAGCTAGGAGTACGGGAAGGATCGTTTTCGTCGCTAGCTAAGACAAGGAAAGCATCGGACTGCGGTGCTGAACAGAACCACTTATGGCCAGTCAACGTCCAAGTTCCGTCGCCATTGTCTTTCGCTCGCGTGGTGTTAGCCCTGACGTCAGAGCCACCCTGCTTTTCGGTCATCGCCATACCGAAGATGACTCCTGCCTTCGTTGCCGGATCACGAATCTCGGGGTCGTATTCTGTCGCGAGCAACCGCGGCTCCCATTGAGCGTAAAGCTCTGGGGACTTACGCAACGCAGGAACGACTGCATGTGTCATTGAGATTGGACACGAGTGTCCGGGCTCAATCTGGGCTGCGAGATAGAACCCAGCAGCCCGCATGACATTGGCACCTGGCTTGGGATCTGCCCACATGGACGTGTGTAATCCCCACTCGACCGATTTGCCCATGATGTTGTGGTAGGCGGGGTGAAACTCAACCTCGTCTACTCGGTTACCCCAACGGTCATGCGAAATGTGCCGTGGCGTCAAGGTATTGGCAAGATCAGCATCGCGCTGATAATGAGCACCTCCAACGTGGGCGCCAATCTCATTGAGTTTCGCCTCTGATTCACCTGGCGCAAACTCTGCCACCGCCTCACGTAGAGCGACATTGAGCGTGTACTCGTTGAGATCAACTCGGGGTTCGGATTGGTTAAAAACCTCATGGGTCCCATGAGGGGATGGACGCACGCCAATCTGGTCTGGGTGACTCATGTGTGGTTCTCCGTTTCTGCACCGATCGCCCGCAAGCAAAAATGCCCGATATGGGTGATCATCTTGGTCATGTGGGTGTCGTTTTTCGGTTCAGCTTGAGGCGGAGCTAGTCGACCCATGAGCGATTCTGCGATGGCACCAACTAAAGCTCTTGCACTCAAATCTGAGTCCTGAAGGGGAATTTCACCGCCTTCAACCCCATTTCTGATCACATCCGCCAACAGCTCGTGATACTTGGAGCGATATACCAATCGTTCCTGTTCCACGAACGGATTCACTGGCTCAAAAAGAAGGGCTTCAGCAAGGTTTCGGGAACGCAAAGCTCGTGAAGAAAAGACATCTACCAGAGACAGAATTTGATTCCGGACAGATTGTTCACCACGAACCGCGTCCTCCACTGCGAGGAATTCAACCGTGGCAACTTTACGGAAGACCTCGGAGTGTAACTCTTCAAGCGATCCGTAAAACCGATAAATCGTTCCTGTCGCGATTCCAGCCGCTTCGGCCACATTCCTAGCGGTGGCACCGGCAAAGCCTGAATCCGCAACAAGGCGAGTAGCCGTTGCGAGAATATTCGCTTTCGTGCGCGCAGCTTTCGGACCTAACCGTCCAGTAGATGGTTTATTCACAAAATATTCTTCCCAAAACTTCTTCCGACAATAAGTGAACTGTGGTTCACTTATTGGAATGGTAGCCCACCTACTCATCACAAGGAAGTGAAATGAACCTTTTTGAAACGTTGGAAGCAACCACACGTCGTCGCGCCGATCACCCTGCCTTGGAGTGGGGTGATAAGTCGATGACATACCGCGAGCTCTATGACCTCGCCGAAAAAGCCGCCTCCGTTTTCGTAGGACACAGGGTGCTCCCTGGCGACCGCGTCCTGGTCATGACGACAAATGACCCAGGATTCTTGGTCGCGGCATACGGACTTTGGCGACTCGGAGCTGTACTCGTTCCGGTCAATCACAAAATGGCACCACCGGAGATTGAATACATCGCCCAGACAACTCGCGCGGTGTGTGGTGTGGTCTCCGATTCGCTGGTCGACACAGCCCGGGCAGGCGCACCTGACATCCCTTGGATGACTACGGGGTGGGAGCCAGGAGAGTTCGAAGCAGCAGTTGATGCGGCTGACCCCTACACGGGTCCTTTAGCTGAATCTGGGGACTACGCGCAAGTTCTCTTCACATCCGGCTCGACGGGCTACCCGAAGGGCTGTATGCACACTCACCGAGGCATCGGTTCCCTCGGCCCAGCGATCTGCTCTAACATGCCTTTCGATAAGGACGAACGGCACCTGCTGGCCATGCCAATTTGGCATGCGTCTCCCCTCAACAATTGGGCCCTCACGACGGTTTTCACCGGCGGAACCCTAGTGCTCATGCGCGAGTACGATGCTCCTTCATTCCTTGAGGTGTTGGAGAGCAAGCGCATCACATCAGTTTTTGGTGCGCCAATCGCCTTCATCGGTCCAGTTCAACTCGCCAAAGCTAAGGTCGAAGAAGGAGCACGGCAGCCGAAGGACTATGACTTGTCGGCGATGAAGATGCTGATCTATGGAGCTTCCCCTCTCGGAGAAGACATGGCCCGAATGCTTATCGACGCATACGGGACAGAGAATTTCTACCAAGTATATGGAATGACAGAAGCCGGCCCGGCTGGTTCTGTACTGAAGCCAGAAGACCAGATCCGTAAGGCCGGATCTATCGGCAAGGCCGGCATGCTCGGAGTTAACTTCCGTGTGGAGAGTGACTCGGGAGAAGAAGTTACGGCAAACGGCGAAGGCGAAATCTGGCTCAAGTGCCCGTCAATGATGAGTGTTTATCTGTCAGACCCGGAAGCAACCGCAGAGACCTTTATCGACGGCTGGTTTCGTACCGGCGATATCGCTCGGGTCGATGAAGATGGATATGCCTACCTCATCGATCGCAAGAAGGATGTCATTATCACCGGTGGAGAAAACGTCTACTCTGCTCAGGTTGAGGAAGCGATCCGAGGCATGCCCGAGGTGCGAGACGTAGCGGTCGTGGGCCGCGAGCACCCCGAGTGGGGAGAGACCGTGGTGGCTGTCATCGTTACAGACGAAGGCCAACTGCTTAGCCTTGAGGAAGTCCGTGCTCACCTTGCTGACAAGGTGGCCAAGTACATGCAGCCCCGCGAGATCAAGATTGCGCGAGGACTGCCACGCAACCCATCTGGCAAGCTACTCAAGCACGTCATCCGCCAGGAGATTAATGAGGAGAAGTAGCTGTTCTAAACTATCTCTCCACTGAACTGCTCTAGGTTTTCACTCTTAAAGCGATAGGAAAACCTAGAGCAGTTCAGTTCTCCAGCTAGGGTGGATGGCAATCTTCGTTGTTCTTTTCCGTAAAAGAGAGGGCGACGAATGCGTTCCATCGATTCCCACAGGTGCGTCCTGATTATGCCCCCGACTAGGAACCCCGCCTGCATATTGAAAGCGCCGATGAAGGCGCAGTCCAGACCATGGATTGCTTCTCCAGCACCATCACGGATGAGTCGCAGCTGTTCAGCGCGTCGGCTGGGACAACGTGAACCCGGCTACCGGACCCATTGCCATCAACGGCGCAAAGCCGGGCGGCACCCTCAAAGTCGAGATTGGACCTGACCCCTGTTTGGTAGACACCTGATATCCGTCCCGGTTGGGTTGGGAATCGTCACTACCCATCCCAGATAGACTTGAGAAAAGTCCGGCTAGGGTGAAGACGTAGTTGGGAATCGTCACTACCCATCCCAGATAGACTTGGC
>CABTZC010000082.1 GCA_902489185.1 uncultured Brevibacterium sp.
GGCAAGCCACGACAACACCTGAGCGCTCACCTCGGGAGAGACCACGGCGCCACGGTGCAGCTGTTCCATGACGTGCGAAAGTTCCCGGGCTGTACCGGCTGAAGATGCCCAGGGGAGGTCAGGAGTGCGCTCCTCGTCGCGAATGAAATCCAAGAGTGCCGTGTGCTCATAGCCAAGTTCGCTGGAAACGGAACGCACAGTATTCAAGCCGCACATGTGAATAAGCGCGTTGGTGGCCAGGTTGTCTGAGAATGCACCGACGAGCAAAGCCGCGTCAGCAACCGCAATGTTTTGATTGACGAATCTGTATAGGATGCCTGATTCTTCAACTAAGTGGTCCTGCGGAATGTCGATGGGGGACGCAGGGTCCAATTCATCGTCCAGGATTCGGCGTGCGACCTCTACGAGAAGGAAGATCTTGCCGATGCTGGCGGTTTCGCACAGAAGATCCGCTCCTTCTTCATGCAACACCGGACCGTCGATGTCCCTGATGTCGATGCTCCAACGAACAGTGTCCACAACCAATCTCCTTTGTGCGTTTGCGGCGAACAACTGGGGTGTCCGCGCTAGGTACCCACGTCGAGTCCTACTCTCTTCTGACATGATAGAAGCCACGAAAGGAGCGATTCATGTACCCCGTAATCGACGGACACAACGACCTGGCTTGGAAGAGCCGTATAGAACGCCAATACCGCACAGAAGGACTCGACAGCGAAGTTCCGGAGCTGCACACAGATATTCCGCGTCTGCGTGCCGGTGGGGTAGCGGGGCAGTTCTGGTCGGTATGGATCGATCCAGTGTTGGAAGGTGCGCAACAGGTTACTGCCACGCTTGAGCAGATTGACTTTGTTCACCGGCTCATCGCTTCGTACCCTGAACATTTCCAGCTGGCGCTGACTGCAGATGACGTGCGCGCATCAATGAAAGCCGGTGTGATCGCGTCACTCATTGGTGTCGAAGGTGGTGCCCAGATCGACGGGTCCCTGGCAGTGTTGCGGCAGTATGCGCGCTTAGGCGCTCGGTACATGACGCTTACGTGGTCAAAGACCATCGAATGGGCCGATTCTGCAACGGACGAGGCACGCCATGACGGGCTCACCGACTTTGGACGTGAAGTTGTGAAAGAGATGGAACGGATCGGGATGATCCCGGACCTTGCACACGTCGCCCCCAGTGTGATGCGCCAAACCCTTGACTTGGTAGACACACCCGTATTGGTCACACACTCAGGCGCACGAGCGTTGTGTGAACACCCGCGCAACGTACCCGACGACGTGTTGACGCGCATTGGTGACGCCGGTGGAACCGTCATGGTTCCGTTCGTTCCCAAGTTCATTTCGCAAGAGCGCTATGAATGGGAGGAAAGCGACCAGTCAACACCCGCACCTGCGGTGACACTCAAACAGGTCGCCGACCACGTGGACCACGTGCGCGAGCTCGCCGGTGTCGACTCCGTGGGAATCGGGGCGGACTTCGACGGCATCGACGCGACGATTGACGGCCTCGGACACGTGGGCACGTACCAAGACTTGTTCGCAGAACTCGAAACTCGCGGGTGGACACACCAGGAACTCGAAGGGCTCGGCTACAAGAACGTCCTACGCGTGCTTGAAGCCCACGACCCCGCCTACCGTGCATTCATCCGAGGTGAAACAGTTCCCACCCAACCACGCCAGTTCGCCCCGCGAGTGGACACGGAAAACTAGGAACCACCTCGGCCGGGGTACATCACGGCACCCTAGGCCGGTGCCTACTTTTGTAGGCGCGTGGTGCCGTCTGGCCCGCCGGTGGTATTGATCTGTTTGGCGTAGCAGTGGTCGGCGTCTAATGAGTGGAATGTGCACCACTGGAGTGCGTCGTCGGGGTTGTCGTAGGACGAGTCGATGACCGTGACGTAGTAGCCTGGCTGGCGATATGAGGCGTAGTCTTCGGATTTCAGCAACAGCACTTGGGAAGCGCCGTACTCGTTCGCGAGTTCCTGGTGTTCCTCGTAGATCGCGTCAGCGTCCCACACCTTGCCTTCGGCCTTCATACCCACTTTCTTTGACGAAATCTGCGGGACCCATTTTCCGATCAGATTCTGATCAACGACAACACTGTCATCTTCAACCTTCTGGTCGAGTTTTTCAGCTCCGCTCAGGTTGGAGTCGTCCGTGTCATCGTAACCGTCTGACACGGCCGGTGCTTCTTCGTCACCGCCTACGCCTGACTCGTCTGGCTGGGTGTCCTGCTGGTCCTCTGCAACTGGTTCGGGGGAGGTCACTGTGCCGTCGTTGTTACGCATAAAGAGGTAGGTGCCGCCCACGGCAAGAGCTGCGACCAGGACAAGGGCGCTTACGCCTATGAGGATGCGTGTCGTTTTGGAGTCGGACGCCGAGGTTGTTGCAGGTTGTGCAGGCTGCGCCGACTGGGTGGGTTGTGCCTGGGGTTGTTGTGCAGGCCTTGTTTGCGCTGGAGCCTGTGGCTGTGCAGGAGCGACAGTAGGAGTATGTGGTTGTGCTGGTTGGGCAGGAGCCATCGACGGTGCTGAAGTCTGGCCTGGTTGTGGTGGTTGTGCTGGCTGTGCCGTGGTCGAGGTCTTTCTGAATTTTGACTTAAACCGTGCAACTTTTTGCGGATTGAAGTTGTTGCTCATCGCCACACCCCGTTCTCTTCCCAACCCACGCGTATTTCGTTATGCGTAATTGTATAGGGCCGTACGTCAGGGTTTCTGGTGAGGCCGAGGTGGATACACGAACGTCACTAGCACCACTGAGATCATCATGAGTAGGAACCACGCGATGAGTTTCTGTATCGACACGAGTTCCCAGCCGTCTTGTTGAGAGGGGTAGATCCACGCGCCAGCCCAGGTGCCAATGTTTTCGGCTAACCAGATGAAAAATGCGGTTCCTATGAACGGAAGCAGAAGTGGAAGGCGGCGGTAGGGGCGACTGCGGTGATTTTTGAAGAGCATGACGCACGGGGCGAAGCATGCGATCACTGCAAATGTAAGGATCCAGCGGAAGTCAAAGATGTAGTGGTGGGTAAAGAAGTTGAGGTAGATTGCAAGCGCGATCACCGCGGTGAGCCAGCGTGGCGGATACCGGTTAAACCGCAGGTCGAACAGCTTATACACACGTACCATGTACGATCCGACGGCCGCGTACATGAAACCTGAATAGAGCGGAACGTTCCCAATGCGTAGCACTCCAGTATCTCCGTAGCTCCACGAACCGACGGCCGTTTTAAAAACTTCCATACCGGTGCCAACGATGTGAAACATCATGATGACCCACAGCTCTTTGCCGGTCTCGAGCTTCAGAGTGATCATGAGGATCTGGATGATAACTGCAGCGACAACAAGTGCGTCGTTGCGGCTTATGACTGCACCTTCTGGCCACCAAAGTCGGAAAGCAATGAGCACAACGAGGAAGCTTGCGCCAAAGATGCAAGCCCACGCCTGCTTAAGAACAAACACCGTGAACTCCACGACCCAACGCGTGAGTCCAGAAGCGTGACGGTATTTGTATAGCCAAGCGTGGGCTTTGCTGTCTAAGTAGCGTTCAAGCTGGGTTGATTCGAACGTCATGTCAGTTCAAAGTAGACGCTTACCGGACGCCCTTCATGAGCTTCACGACTGGTTTAGCAGCCGCTAAGACCACAATTCCCACTACGATGGATCCGGCACCAAGAGCAGACCAATAAGGAACCTGGTTGGACGCGTCGTAGTACTCAGAGAAGACTCCAGACAGGGCAGTTCCTACACCTGAGGACAAGAAGAACACAGCAATCATTTGGGATGTGTAAGCCTTGGGTGCCAAACGGGTGGAAAGGCTCAAGCCGATAGGCGAAATCAAGAGTTCGGCGATCACGAACAACATGAAGATGAGGGTGACCCACAGGAGCGGGACGGTGTTCTTTTCTGCATTTGCGTACACCAGGAACATGAGGAAGGCGCCACCAATAATGATCAGTGCCAGGCCGGCTTTAACCGGGGCTGAAGGTTGACGGTCACCCATTTTGAGCCAGATAGCTGAGAACACTGGAGCCAACGCGATAACAAAAATCGGAGGAATGAGCTGGATCCAGTTAATGGGCATTTCCCAACCGAACAGGGTGCGGTCCAGCTGGTTCTGCGAATAGCTGGTCATGACGTTGAAGATCTGTTGGTACAGCGACCAGAATGCAATGGATGCGATGAAATAAGGAATGAACGACACCACGCGGCTGCGTTCTGTGCCATCAACACCTTTGGAAGCGAGCATGACGGCAAAGTAGACCACCGCTGCACCCAAGGACACAAGCGCGGTCCAGGTCGCCAGGTTCTCCTTGTTCATTAGCCCGGACGTCCACAGGGCGAAAATAGCGAGCACGGTTCCGATGATCGAAGCGGGCAGAACCCACATCTTCTTGCGGGGGAGAGGCTCTGGCACATGGCGCGCCTCGGTGGGCATCTTGTGGCGACCAGTCAAGTAGATGACAAGGCCTAATGCCATTCCAACCGCTGCTGCGCCGAAAGCAATGTGGAAGCCAATCCGCTGCTGCAAAATACCAGTAAGAAGTGGGCCCAAGAAGGCGCCCAGGTTCACGCCCATATAGAAGATCGAGAAACCGGCTTCGCGGCGAGAATCCTTTTCGTCATAAAGGCTCCCCACAAGAGCCGAGGCGTTCGCTTTAAGTCCCCCGGAACCTAGGGCAACGAGAATCAGACCAACTGCGACGCCGCCCAGCCCTGGAATGAATGCCAGAGCGAGGTGCCCGCACATAATGATGACAGCGGACCAGAAAAGAACAGGTTCAGCTCCCAATAGACGGTCGGCAATCCAGGCGCCCAGCACCGTTGCTAAGAACACGGCACCACCGTATGCACCAACAATCGCAAGGGCTGTTGGCTCTTCCAAGCCCACTCCGCCCATATCCACGGCCGTGTACAGGTACAGAGCTAAAAGCCCGGTCATTCCGTAATAGGAAAAACGTTCCCACATTTCGAGCCCAAACAATTGGGCAAGCGGCAGAGGGTGCCCGAAAAAGCGAGTGTCTTTCGTCTGCGAGTTTTCACCCGCGTTGGTGGCTGTTGAAGCCATGCGAATCCTTAGGTCAAGACAACATATGCAGAGCCAAACACTAAGGGGCCACAACGAACGCGCGCCAGTTCATTGAACAGTTTTCGCCCAATGGTGAGGAATGACACATTATGTGTTTCACGTGTGTGCAACTCCGTTGACCGGTCTCACACCGTCCAGATTTGTGCGCCCTGATGCGTCACAGAGTGCGACGCCTTGTGAACGGCCACCGTGAGAGCATCCTCTTTTGACGCACCTTGAGCCAGCATCGCACACAGGGTTCCGGTGAAAACATCGCCGGCGCCGGTTGAGTCGAACGCTTCAACTGCTGGAGCGGGTGCAAAAATGCCGTCCCATAGTGCCCCACGAGCACCGAAAGTCATAGCAATTGATCTGTTTTCACTACCGAGCTGCTGTGACTCAAATTCATTAGCAACCACAACGTCGCACATCTCCACGAGCCTGCGCATGTCTTCTTCCCACGGGGACGGATTGAACACAGTGGTGGCGCCACCCTCCTTTGCTGCTTCCATTGAGCCAATGATCGCAGCGGTAGGTACTTCGTTCATGGTGGTCACAACATCGCCGGGTTCCACGAGTTCTCGTACTGCTTGTACTTGAGCTTCGCCAATGTGCTGATTTGCGCCAGGATCTACCACGATCGTGTTTTCCCCATGCGAGTCCACCACTATGTACGCGGAACCCGTGTAGCCTTCGACTTGTCCCAAGTGGCTGATGTCGACGTCACAGTTGATGAGGTGCTGACGGTACTTGCGACCGTCGTTGTCGTCACCTGTGAGGCCCACCAGATACGTCTGTGCGCCCGCTTTTGCAGCGGCGACGGCTTGGTTTGCACCTTTTCCGCCCGGCTGAATGACCAGCTTGTTCGTAAAGATTGTTTCGCCGACTCGCGGGTGCCGGTTCACCATGAGAACAGTGTCGACATTGACGGATCCTACGACGATGACTTTTGGCATGTCTCTTCTCCTGCGATGACGGTGTTCACAAATAGCTGTTCCATGGCTACGTAATCGACTGCTGTGATGACCTGCGTGTGGACGGTTTCGCCTGTCTCTTGTGTATCGGTCTGAGATGTTCGTTCGTCCATCACGGTGCGGCCGCGTGTGAGTGAACCGTTGAGTTCAATGTCGACGGATAAGCGTGACGTGGTGGTCAATTCTGGTGCGGCAACACTCATGACGGCGCCTGCGTCGCCCAGACAAGAAGCGCTGTGGTCAGAGATGCGGGTTTCGCCTGCGTTGCGGGTTTGGGAGTATGCGAGCATCTCACCAATGGTGCGGATCCGCATATCCGCCGCCGAGGTGTATCGAGCCACCCGCTCGTGACTGACCGTAACCGTGTAGAAGGGTTCCAGGGGGTACAGCGTGATGGGGATTCCGCTGTGGAGGACTTCGTGTGCGGCTTCGGGGTCGCTCCATGCATTGAATTCGGCCGAGGCTGTGACGTTACCGTACCGGCGTGCCCCACCCATCCAGACGATCCGCTCGATGTGCTTGTGCGCCTCTGGGTATGCGCGAAGAAGCAGCGCAATGTTCGTCAATGGTGCCAGCGCGATGAGAGTGACTGGACGTGATGATTCGGCGAGCAACCGGTAAAGAAGCTCGATGGCAGGTTCCTTCACCGGCTGTCGCGAGGAGCGGGGCAACTGAACTCCGCCTACACCGTTTTCGCCGTGATAATGATCCGCACTCCGGTGGTCATCTACCAGGGGGCCGGTCGCGCCTGAGGCGACGGGCACCTCGGCCGCCCCACTCATATCCAAAACGTCTAAGGTGTTGCGAACAACCTGACCCACGCCCACGTTGCCAGCCACACACGTCACGCCCAGAAGGTCGATGCCGGGGCAGCGGGCAGCGAACATGAGGGCGTAGGCGTCGTCGAGTCCCGTGTCGACATCGAGGATCACTGGCGTGGCAGGTTCGGATAAGAGCACATGTATATGTGTACGTCCTAGTGACGCGAAACACAAAATCGCAAGTTCTGGTGGTGGTGAGGCGTGGAAGTACGATGTGTGTATGCGAGGGAGTATAGGGCTCACGGGGCTGGGGAAGAATGAAAAAGTCGCGATTATGGCGGTCGTGAATCGAACTCCCGATTCCTTCTATGACAAGGGTGCCACTTTCGGTTTGGACGCCTCGGTGCGGGCGGCGGTTGGTGCGTTGGACGCGGGTGCTCACTGGATTGACATTGGGGGAGTGCCGTTTGGTCGCGGGCCGCACGTGAGCGCAGAGGAAGAGTGCGAGCGGGTGGTGCCGTTTGTGCGTGCGCTGTTGCGGGAGCGGCCGGAGGCGGTGATTTCCGTGGATACGTACCGGTCGCAGGTGGCGCGTGAAGCGCTTGAGGCTGGGGCGCAGGTCATCAATGACACGTCTGGTTTTGTGGACGCCGACATGATCGACATCATTGCGCAGACTGGTGCGTATGCGATTGTGTGTCACTCGGCTGGCAAACCGCGTGAAGAGAAGCCGGCGGCGTACTACGACGATGTGGTGGCCGAGGTTGTGGCGTTTGTGCGGGAGCGCGTTGAGCGTTTGCGGCAGGCTGGGGTGGCGAGTGACCGGATCATTGTGGATCCCGGGCACGATTTGGATAAGAACACGCTTCATTCGTTGGAGTTGACTCGCAGGTTGGACGAGATCGTGGACCTGGGGTTCCCGGTGATGGTGGCGGTGTCGAATAAGGACTTTATTGGCGAGTGTACGAATCGGGAGCAGGGGCAGAGGCTGGCCGGTTCGCTTGCCGCGATGACGGCGTGTGTGATGTCCGGTGCGCGAATTGTGCGCATGCATGACATTGGTGCAACGGTGGATGCGGTGCATATGACCGAGGCGATCTTGGGCTTGCGGGAACCGTTTGAACTCATCCACAACACGCATCCCACGCATAACGTGTAGGGGATTGCTTGGTTAGGGGGAGTGGCGTGGAAATTCACGAATTGGATCAACTGACCGATGACGAACTGTTGGAGCTATATGGGTTCCCGCCCGGTCCGTGGATGCGGATGAATTTCATTAGCTCCATTGACGGTGCGGCCACGGTTGACGGGCTTTCCGGCGGGTTGGGTGATGAGCACGATCAGCGGCTGTTGCGGTTGCAACGTTTGCCTGCGCATTGTGTCATGGTGGGGTCCGGCACGTTGAAGGCTGAAGGGTATGGGGCTATGCGGATGTCGCATGCGGACCAGGAGTGGCGGGGGGGGGAACGGGGTTTGGGCCCCCCCCCCCC
>CABTZC010000083.1 GCA_902489185.1 uncultured Brevibacterium sp.
ATCGACCGCACCTATAATAGACAAGTGCCCCTTGTCGATCCCGACAAGGGGCACTATAATAGTTGCATGAAGCCCCAAAAAACGCGCGACGTGATCAAGGCACTCCGGGCACAAGGCTGGAGTTTCCTGCGGGACGCGCGGGGAAGTCACGAGATATGGACGAACCACGACGGAACCAAAAAAGTCGCAGTACCAGTTGGTCACCGGACGGTATCGCCCGGAGTCCTTCAGCAACTAAAGCGACAAGGGCTAGCCATCCCGAAGGAGTGGATCTGATGAGCATGAAAACAGACTACGACGTGGTCACCCACCGAGAAGGCAACCTATGGGTTTTTACGATTCCGTCCCTCAGCGCTACAGGACAGGCGACAAGCCTCTCAGCTGTAACAAACGAAGCTCGAGGCATCATCGAAGCATGGACAGAGGACGGTCCCGCATACGAAGACATTACTGTCAACGTTCAAATTGACGGAGCCCAAGAAGCTCGCCAGCTATGGAATGCAAGTGACCTTGAGGAGAAGGACGCCCGCGCTGCTCTCGCACACGCCGCAGCTCAACGTCGCCGCGCAGTCTCCCTCTTAAGGCAAGAAAAGCGATACAGCGCTGCAGAAACAGCGGCCGTTCTCGGAGTCTCGCGTCAGCGGGTCTATCAGCTTGAAAAATCCGCCCAGTAACGAACTTGCACACCGTACACCCAACCAAGCGCTGGGCCACGGCGCCAGACGGCGGAAAGTGAGCGAAACTGCACAATATATTGCGTAGTTTCGCTCACTTTGCGCAGTTTCACCCCAGGATTGAACGCACCCACGCGGTCGAGTCATCGAAACTCGACGCCGTGCTCGTTGAGTCGACCTCAACCGGGATTCCGTCAGCCGCCGGGTAGGAACCCAAGAACTGCAGCTTACGCACCATCCGGTGAACCCCAGCCAAGGCCTCAGAAACTCGCGGCTCACGCACGTGACCGGAAATATCAATCGAGAACTTATACAACCCCAGCCCGTCACCGGTTGGCCGCGACTCAATACGCGACAAGTTCACGCGCCGGGCCGAAAACTGCTCCAACAACCCCAGCAACGAACCCGCTTTATCGGTCGCCAACGTGGCCACGATCGTGGTCTTGTCCGCCCCCGTGGGGGTAGGCAACTGCGGGTTCGGCTTCACCAGGATGAACCGGGTCATCGCGTTCTTCGCCGTCCCAATATCGTCCGCCACAACCTCAAGGCCATAAGTCTGGGCTGCCAACTCGGGGCACACCGCAGCGTGGAACGGCGCTTCACCCGCCCCCAACTGCTTAGCCGCAGCAGCTGTCGATGGCGCAGGCATGAACTGGGCATCCGGCAGGTGCGCGCCCATCCATTCGCGGGTCTGTGCCTCGGCGTGCGGATGCGTGCCAAACGCCTGCACATCGGCAAGCGCAGTCCCCGGACGCGTCGCCAACACAAACTTCACAGGCACCACGGTTTCCGCCACGATACGCGCATGCCCCACACGCATCAGCGCATCAAGGGTCGCGGGCACGCCACCTTCGAGTGAGTTCTCAATGGGCATGACCGCCGCATCGTACGCGCCGCTGGCGATCCCGTCGAGCGCCGCGTTGGCACTGATGACGGGCACGCGCTCAATGTCCCCGCGCCCAGAACCGCCGGCCCCCCCGGCCCCAGCTCCACCAGCACCACCGGCCCACACATCACCCGACTCGATCAGCTGCAGCAGGGCCGCCTCGGTAAACGTCGCGGCCGGGCCCAGATAAGCAACTTTCATTAGCGGATGGTCAGCTGGCGTGACACCACACCGGACTTTGCGCGACGCTGCTCCGGTGTCAGCGCCCCGGTTTCGTCCATCGCCGCGTGGAGCTTCTTCGAAAAGTCACCCAGCACCGCGTCGACGTCGTCCGGGGTCTGATTTTCGTTCAGTTCCCACACGGGGATCACGATGCCGTGGGCGCGGAAGCACCCCAGGTATTTGCCCAGCCCGCCCAGGTTGTTCTCCCCTGCCGCGTGCAGGCGTGCTAGCCCGTCCATGACGGTGTCTTCTGGTTCGGTGAATGCCCAGCGCACGTAGCAACGACCGGCCATTTCGGTCCAGTAGCAACCTTCCGCGGACACAAGTTTTTCGGTGGGGCTGATGCGCTGGTTGGCCTGTTCAAGGCCTTCACGCAACTGCTCTTCGCTGAACGCGGAGTCTTCTGGCAGGTCCACTTCTTCTGGCAGCCAGTAGTCAAACGTTTCTTTAACCGTGACTTTGAACGGGACCGAGGTGTCAAGAATGTCTTGCAGACGTGGCCCCTCACCTGGGTTGGAGTTGGGTTCGGCGTATGCGCCGGGACCCTGCTCTTTGACTTTGAGGATCGCTGCGGCGAGATCGCGCGATGGGTCGGGGGAGCTGTGTGGGGTTTGCAGTCCGGCCATGAGTACGCCGTCTTGGCGGTTCATGGCTTGCCATGCGGCGGGCAGAAGCGTGGCGAAGGTGACGTCGTCACCGCCGTATTCTTCTGTCAGTTTGGCGGTTGCGGTTGCAGCTGGAACCAGTTCACGCAGGCTCACCAGGTCGGTTTCGAATGGCAGACCTTCGAAGGGGCGTGGAACGAACGCGGCTGCCTGTTGGCGCGCGAGGCGTTTGGCAATAACATCAGCTGTTGATTTCTTGGACTTTTTTCCCATGGGCCTAGTCTAAGCAAAGACCGCACACCCCACATACTGCGCCTACTCTGTGCACCTCCACTGCACGCCAGCGCGCGTCACTGGCCGCGCGCTTCAACGGAGCTTTGGGCGATTTCTTTCAAACCGTATTCTGCTTTCCAGCCGAGGTCTTGCCTGGCTGCGGTGACGTCTGCCACCAGGCGTGCGGGGTCACCTGGGCGACGTTCGCCAACGACCGCGTCGATGGGACGTCCAAGCGCATCAGAAAGCGCAGCGATGACTTCACGCACGCTGGATCCGTTTCCGGTTCCTACGTTGTAGACCGATTGCGGGTTAGACCCTGTTTCCAGCGCATCGAGCGCAACCACGTGCGCTTCAGCTAAGTCTTTGACGTGGATGTAGTCGCGGATGCATGTTCCGTCGTCGGTGGGGTAGTCGTCCCCAAAGATCACGGGCTGTTCCCCGTTTTCTACTTGGTTGAGAACAATGGGGATGAGGTTTTGAACGGCGGTGTCGGCGAGTTCCGGCCAGCCTGCGCCTGCCACGTTGAAGTAGCGGAGTTTGATTGCCCGCAGGTCTGATACGGCGGCAACGTCGTCAATCATCCATTCGCCAATGAGTTTGGTTTCACCGTATGGGTTGGACGGGTGCTGTCCCGCGTGCTCTTCTGCCAGCAAGAGTCGGTCTTGTGTTCCATACACCAGGGCAGAGGAAGAGAAAACCAGCCTGTTGACGTCATGAGCCACAAGCGCTTCAAGTAGGTTGGCCAACCCAGCTACATTGTTGCGGTAGTACTTGAGCGGGTTTTCTACTGACTCCCCCGCCATTTTTTTCGCAGCAAAGTGCACAACAGAGTCAACGCTGTAGCGCGTGATGACCTCACCCAACTGTTGAACTGCCGTGTGGGACGACACATCGATTTTTTCAAGTGGCAACCCCTCAATGCGTGAAGCAATGCCGTTGGACATGTCGTCCACAACAACCACTGAGTCACCGCGGTCTTGTAGCAGTCGCACAACGTGGGACCCGATGTACCCGGCGCCACCAGTGACCATTACTGCCATGGAGTTTTCCTCTGTGAGTTGACGTATTCGCTTAGCGACTCAATTCTACTCTCGGAGCCACGTCTTGATTTCTTCGGAGTTCTTACCCAACCCTGGCGGGTCCATGTCATAGCTCACAGGTGTGGCTGACAAAGTAATGGGGTTGGCCACCGTGGGCGTATTTTCCGGAGTAGCAATGGGGTTAAGTCCCAACTTCTGCGCCAGCGCTACACCCTGAGAGATGTCGTTGATGGGTGCACACGGCACCCCGGCGGCAGTGAGCAGGTCGTACCATTCTTGAGCGGATTTACGCGACAGCGCGTCAATGAGGATGGGCGCTAAGTCAGTGCGATTGCCGGTACGTCCGGCGTTGGTTGCGAAGCGTTCGTCGGAAACGACCTCGGGAATATCCAGCACCCTGCACAGGGACGCAAATTGGCGGTCATTGCCAACGGCCAGCAGGAGGTCTCCTTCGCCGGTGGGAAGCGGCAGGTACGGGTACAGGCTGGGGTGCTCATTGCCCATTCGGGCGGGCACCACTCCCCCGGTGACAAACGCCGCAGACTGGTTCGCAAGGCCAGACAGTGCGGAACTGAGCAGGTTCGTTTCAACGTGCTGGCCTTCACCCGTTTCTTGCCGGTGGTGCAGCGCAGACACGATTCCCAACGCTGTGTGCAAGCCGGTGATGATGTCGAAGATTGCGAAGCCGGCCTTGGTAGGTTCGCCGCCTGCAGATTCGGGAGCGCCGGTGATGCTCATGAAGCCTGAAAGCCCTTGGATGAGGAGGTCGTAGCCGGGTTGCGGGTTGTTTCCGCCAAATCCGGTGATCGAGGCGTACACCACGGACGGGTTGGTTTTAGCAACAGAGTCGTAGTCGAGCCCAAATTTTTTCAGTCCGCCGGCTTTGAAGTTTTCGACAACGACGTCGGCGCGGGAGGCGAGTTTCTGGGCTAGCGCACAGTCATCTCCGTCTTTGAAGTCCAGGACCACGTCGTGTTTGTTGCGGTTCGCGCCCAGGAAGTAGGTAGCTTCGCCTTCGTGGACTGGCGGGCGCCATCCGCGTGTTTCATCACCCGTGGGGCCTTCAACTTTGATAACGGTTGCGCCAAGGTCGGCCAAAAGCATTGTGGCGTAGGGGCCGGCCAGCACGCGGGAGAAATCAGCGACGAGAACACTTGCGAGAGGCCCGGTAGGCGTTCGACCGAAAGTAGGGCGTGGCGTAGACACAATCAACCTCTTCGTTCATTCGTAATTCGATTCAGGTACATGCTGACACCCATATTCTCACTGTTCGTTTTCCTTTGCTGGCTCGCATAGTAAGAACCGGGGTCAGGGAAGTGTTACCCTCAATTAAGTGACTCGCGGGCAACTTTCCTCACCGCCCCCTTGAACAAACAAGGCACCTTGACCTATACTAATGCGTCGGAAGCGTAGTGTATATGCATGCACTGATGTGCATAAAACCCTACTCAAGGGCCAACCCCGCGCACTCGCTTCTCATCACAACACCGTGGGTGCCCACGCGCATGCACGCGCGCGTCGCGCCACCTCGCAGAAAGAAGACCGCCATCGACCTGCACCAGACCCGCGCGTTTCTTGCCGTGGCCGAAGAACTGCACTTCGGTCGCGCTGCAGAACGCCTCGGGATTGCACAACCGCCACTCAGTCGCACAATTAAGCAGCTAGAAGACCGCCTGGGTGTTCAACTGTTTAACCGCACCACACGTTTTGTGTCACTTACCGCGGCAGGGTCAGCGTTGGTGGAGCCGGCCAGAGAGATTCTGCGAAGCGTCGAAAAGGCTCAGCGCATGGTCCGCTTGGCCGACGAGGGTGACGTTGGCTCCGTCAACCTTGGTTTTACGATGTCATCCGGACACGCGCAAATATCGCACCTCATTAGGGCGATGCAGAAACAAGCTCCGGGAATCAAGGCTGAACTGCACGGAAAAGTGTTCAGTGTGGAAGGTATTTCCAGGGTATTGTCCGGCAAGCTGGACCTGGCACTGGTGTATACGGACTCACTGCCACCGCGACTTGCGGGGCGCGTCATCAGCCTGGACCGCCACACCGTGATCACACCAAAAGACCACCCACTCACCCAGCTGGACAAGGTAACGGTCGAGGATCTCAAAGACTATGAGTTCGTCATGCTGGCGACTCAAGCCGGGGATTTCGCGCGCGAGAACTTCGTTCATTGGTGTCATGAAGCAGGGTTCAAACCGCGAGTCGCGCAGACAGTACCCGACTCTGTCACCATGGCGTACTGCGTGAACGCCGGGGTGGGTATCGCAGTGAACACGACTCCTGCACTGGCAGACGTGCCTGACACCTCACTGGTAGCAACACCCTTGGAAACCGGGCACGCACCTACCCCACTTGTCTTGGTCTATCACGAAGAAAACACGTCACCAGCACTCCGTGAAGTCTTGCGAATCGCTGAAGAAACACTCCCTCACGCACAGTTTGAGCTGAAGTAACGGCGGAAGTGGTGGGACACCTCGGCGGTCTCATGAGTTTGTGAGGTGTGCAGGGTACGCTGAGGGTGGAATCTTCACCTAGCCCAAAGGAGTGTGTCGTGCCACAGTCAACAGATACACAGGCGCTGGCCGTTGTTGCGTCGAATGCGAATGTGAGCCGGTCGGAGTCGCCGCAGTCGCGCAGGAAGTTCTACCCGCAGCGCTTCACGGGCAAGGTTGCTGTGGTGACAGGTGCGTCGCGCGGCATTGGCCTGGGGGTTGCACAGCGGTTGGCTCGCGAAGGCGCCAAGGTGGTAATCACGGGACGGAACGCGGATACGCTCGCTGAAGCGACGTCTACGATTGGTGGCCCGCTGCAGGTGGTGGGCGTGGCTGGGAAGGCTGATGACCCTGAGCACCGCGAGCAGGTGTTTGCGGTGGCGCGCGAGAAGTTCGGGCCGGTGGATGTGCTGGTGAACAACGTGGGGATCAACCCGGTGTATGGCCCCATGATTGAGATGGATTTGGATGCTGCGCGCAAGATTTTTGAGGTGAATGCGTTGGGCGCGTTGGCGTGGGCGCAGGCGGCGTATGAGTCGGGGATGAAGGACCGAGGTGGTTCCGTCCTGAACCTGTCGTCGGTTGCGGCGGCGCGTCAACCGGTGGGGATTGGTTTTTACGGTTCGTCGAAGGCGATGGTGGAGCACATCACGCGCCAGTTGGCGATGGAGTTGGGGCCGCAGGTGCGTGTCAACGCGGTGGCGCCGGCTGTGGTGAAGACCAAGTTTGCGGAGAAGTTGTATGAGGGGCGTGAGGCTCAGGTTTCCGCGGAATACCCCATGAAGCGTTTGGGTGAGCCCGAGGACGTCGCCGCTGCCGCTGCTTTCCTCCTGTCCGATGAGGCAAGTTGGATCACCGGCCAGGTACTCACCTTGGATGGTGGGCGCAGCCTGGGTGGCGAGTAGTTACTTAGTTTGACGACCCAGTTGCGCTTGGCTGAGCGCTAGGTTCTGGTTTCTTTTTCCAGATCACCGTGGTGATGGAGCTGGCCGCCACGTCGAAATGCAAGGTGTTGCCGTTGACCTCTACGCTAGGGGCGTCACTTGCACCGGGAGTGGCCGACGCGGGTGCTCCACTTTCAGATGCGTTGTCGTTTTCTGGGCCCGAGTATGGGAGCGCTTTGGGGAGTTTCCGTTGCGGTGTGTGGCGGGCGCGGTCTTGGGTGTTGTTTTCTTTTCCGGCGAGTTGCCCGGCAGTGACGGGTTCGTACTGCTTAGGCATCTTGATGGTTACAGGGTTTCCACCGCTTTTGGAAGCGTCGTTGTTGTTGATGATGACCGTGACTGTGGTGTCGCCTTTTGTTGTCGTGTAAGCGCGCATGTTGTCGCCACCAGAGACTTTTGTGGCGACGAATTCGCCGCCCACGGTGGGGCTGATGGTTTGCATGGCGAGGAAGTTGTCCCGTGCCTGGAATTGGTATTGGCCATCGTTTGTGTCGGCCCAGGTTTGTGGGTCCAGACCAGCACCTGCTCCGGCTCCAGACTTGGCTTTTTTGGACGGGTCACACACAGTGCTCATGGGGGCGCCTTTGTCACATGAACCCAGCATGGAATGCATGTTGAGGCGTTGCACGCCCAGGGTTGCTGCGTGGAGTGTGTAGTCAGCAGTCCATAGAGACTTGGCGAATTTTTTGGATGTGTCGTTTGTGCCTGCGCAACTTGTGGGCCCGGTTTCTTCTACCCACAGTGGGGCTTTGGCTTTCTTGGCGCGGCCAATTCCCAGTCCGAGGAGTTTTGTTGCTGAGTCGTGAACTTCTTTGGTTGTGAAGTTTTCGGCTTGTGGTCCGCGACCGGGGGCCTCAGTTGAAGAACAGTCGAAGAGTGCGTACCAGTGTTGGGAGATGGCTGCTACGTTGTCTTTGTGGTTTGAGTCGTCCATGGCTTGCGTGAACGCGTCCATCCATTGTGTGTCGTATGCGGCTGGTCCGATGATGGGGGCGTCTGGGTGTTTGGCGGTGATTGCGTCGACGTAGGCGCGTAGCTGTTTTTTATAGGCGTTGGTGTTCCAGTTGTCGTCGCGGATTTTCAGGTC
>CABTZC010000084.1 GCA_902489185.1 uncultured Brevibacterium sp.
AGCATGCGTCACCTGGCATAATGAAACTGGTCGCCCAAGCTAAAATTTAGGAGCTTCACATGAAGAAACGACTTGTCCTGCTTGCCGGAATTGGTATCGGATTTGTTCTGGGTTCGCGCGCCGGACGCCAGAGCTATGAAAACCTCAAGCGCCAAGCAACAAACCTGTGGAACGACCCCAAGGTCCAGGACGGTATCGACACTGCACGCGAGCAGATCGAAGAAAAGGCTCCCGTTGTTGCACAGGCAGTCAAAGACAAAGCACCAGTTGTTGTAGACAAGGTGAAGGAAGCCGCAGACGCTGGTGTTGCGAAGGCCAAAGAAGCCACCAGCGACGTGAAGACAAAGGTCGAAAACGACCCCAAGGCCGACGTTCCTGACGACGTCGTTTCAGACCCAGCTACTCCTATGGACGAAGAAGGTCCAGCGCCTACGAAGTAAGTACTTCGTGAGGGGGCGGGTGATCCACGATCACCCGCCCTTTCTTCATTCACAGTAGTGACGACGTCAAGCGGCGCCACCATATACAGAACACATATTGGGCGACCTATGACCCATATTTTGCATGGCTACAAGCAAGAGGGCGACCCGAACCCACTCTCCTACGGCCGGTTTTTTCGTAGCTCAAAAAGTCTGGAATGTGCGGAGATCCACTCTGCAGCGTTAGGGTCAATCCACATTGATAGAGTCTCAATAGCTTGTTGCGCACGATCGAGTCTGGATTCTTCTTCCTGCCTATTTTTGCGGATGATGGGCTCGTGATGAGCGCATCTGTTACGTAAGCGGTAAGCCACATCAACCTCATTTTTGAAGACGGATAAGGAAGGAACGAAAATACTCGTCCGCGAACTCTGTATACCAGCGGTGGGCGTGGCTACTAGAGTTTTACGAACTAACGGCCAGATTGTCGATGAATAATTGCTGGTAAAAAGGTACGCCCAGAAATCAAAACTCAATTCCGCAATAACCTGCCCCGAGGATGGCATCTTGTCTTTAGTCGCCCCTACGCTTTAGTGCCTTCGCAACAGCACGCTTAGCCTCCCGGGTAAAAGGGATAGCTGAATTGTTGTACCAATGCTCCCCGTATCGTGGAGAAACAGCTTTATCGACACAGTTACGCAAAAGCACTTCAACGTGTTGAATGTCCTCCAAGAAACACTTGGTTACACGCGTGTTCCACACATAGAGAGCTTCAGGATCTGGGTGGAAGCTGTACGCACTCATCCGCTCTGATGAGAACCACGTTTCGAGGTTACTTGCGCCAGTTGAATCGGACATCATACATACTAGTGTTACACTAAACGTGAAAGCCCCGGAGCGATCCCTGCGTTTTAGACGTATATCACCGGGGTTACTGATTTCCCGCGACATACCTCCCACCCCACGGCGTCTCTCACAACAACGACGACGTCAAGCGGCACACATTCTCTAGATACTTCTGCTTCAGCGAACGTTTACGCCACTGCTCAATATTGAGCTCTTTCACCACCGGCACATACGCTTCTTCTTCCAAGTCATACAGAGACGACGTCACACCCTCGTCAACGATGAGCAAGCTGATCTCCATATTCATGGCAAACGACCGCTCATCCATGTTCGATGACCCAATCACCGTGACATCGTCATCGACCAAAATGAACTTCGAATGCAGAATCGTGGGCTTGGGGTAAAGGAAGATCTTCACCCCGTTTTCCATCAGCTCCTCATAAAACGACTCTTGCGCATACTGCAAAACAGCGTGGTTTCCCTGCTCAGACACATAAATCCGAACATCAACCCCGGAATGCGCCTCTGTCGTCAACGCCTGCTTCAGCGACTCATTGGGCACAAAATACGGAGTCACAATCACAACGCGCTTGTTCGCGTTATACACCAAGTGATTAAACAACCGCAGATTGTTTTCCAACGGAAAACCTGGCCCAGAGGGCACCGCTTGCGCCATGATCCCACCTTCACGAGGAGGGTCCATAGTCAGTTGCAACTCATCAGAAATAATGTCACCGGTCTCTGAGTACCAGTCAGTCGCGAACACCGCATCTAACTCATTCACCACCGGCCCCGTGCACCTAATGGCCAAGTCTTTCCACTTAAAGCCTTTGCGCACATTCGCACGCTTGTTATACGTCTTGTCAATCGCGTTGAGTGAACCAGTAAACCCAACCTCACCGTCGATCACCACGATCTTGCGGTGATTCCGCAAATCCGGGCGCTGATACTCCAACCGCCACGGCCGCACGGGCAAGCTCCGTCGCCAGTCAATAGGTGAGTTGTCCATGAGTTTGACTAGCTCTTTGTACCCTGGGTATCCCACACAACCAATGTGGTCCAACAGCACACGCACGTGCACTCCACGCTCCGCGGCTTCCTTTAACGCGTCAAAGAACGGGGCAGTAGTCGAGTCATAGGCAGCGATATAAAACTCCACGTGCACGAACTTCTTAGCCTGCTCAACCTCTTTGGCCATCAAACGGATAGCTTCGTGGTTATCAGGCAACAAGCTAAAAGAGTTCCCGTGCGTCATGGGAAGCGCGCCCAAAGAGTAATTTAGTTGCGCCGAGGTGCGCAGTGGTTCCGTAAGGTGTTCGGATTTGCCCAAAATAGCTTGGGCGCCAGTCTGCGCTTTGATTAGGTCGTTAATTGTTTGCTGGTCTTTTCGGCGTTTTGCCGGCAACTTTGAACTACCAAAAATCAAGAACGCAATGATGCCCACGTAGGGGATGAAGAAAATGGCTAACAGCCACCCCAGCCCTACGGCTGGTTTGCGCCTGTAAGGAACCCATCCCAGCGCAATGAGCCGGATCAGAATATCTGGGATGATCAGCAGCGTGACTAGCCATGCTGGCCAGTCGAGTTCAAACAGTTGAGTTGCCCACAAATCCACCATCCCAATTTAGCGCACGTGCTAGAACGCCAGTCCTCGCACGTGCGCAGAAAAGAATGACGGGCTACGCCTCAACCATGAGTGTGACAGTCTGTGCGATGCAAGCAGGCTTGTCAGAACCTTCGATTTCGACAGTGTGGTTCATAACCACCTGCACACCGGAAGACTTGCGGTTCACCTCGGCAACTTCAACAACGTCGCGCACGCGCGAACCCACAGGGACAGGCTGCGGGAAACGCACCTTGTTGAGTCCGTAGTTAATCATCATCTTCATTCCCGTGATGGTGAAGATCTTTGGGCTCAGACCAGCAATCAGGCTCAGCGTCAGATAACCGTGCGCAATGGTCGAACCGAACGGCCCCTCCTTGGCCCGTTCTTCATCGACGTGAATCCACTGGTGGTCGTTGGTTGCGTCTGCGAACTGAGAAACACGTTCCTGAGTAATTTCAAACCATTCACCGGTCCCCACTTGCTGACCGACCAAAGATTCGAGCTCTTCAACACCATTGATAACGCGGGGCTCTGCCATTGCTTCTCCTTCGAAACGAGTGTTTAACCAAAAATATGGGGTGTGACCACTAAACTTATCGTACGTTCAAGTGCTTTAGATCACAATCACCCGGTACAGTAAGGGCAGTGCGTCAGAGAGGAGCATCATGGCTGATCACACACCCGCCCACCCGGCAAGCGACTTCGACCCACTACAGGTACCCATCCGCAAAGCCGTGAGCGTCCTCATGGTCCGCAACAACCCGCACCTCGAACTCTTCATCCAACACCGTGTGACCACCATCGACTTCGCCGCCGGCATGGTCGTCTACCCCGGCGGCCGCGTGGACGACGCCGACTACCGCTCCCCCATCACCGCCTCGGCCTCACACGCCCAAAAGTGGGCCCGCACTTGGGCCACAGACGCACCCACCATCAACGCGCTCCTCGCCGCCGCCGTACGCGAAACCCGCGAAGAAACCGGTGCCACGCTTGACCCCACCGCCCTGCACCCCTGGGCCAACTGGACCACCCCACCGGGCCCCAAACGCCGCTTCGACACGTACTTCTACGTCGCCGACGCCCACAACCTCGCCGCCCAACACCAAACCACGGAAGCCACCAACTCCGAATGGGCACCCGCCCACACACTGCTGGCCGACTACAACGCCCACCGCCTCGATATGATGCGCCCCACCCTGCACCTGCTCAACGAAATCATCGAGCTGGGTACCGTCGACGCGATCCTTGAGGCGGCCGCCCACCGCAGCATCGACCCCGTGCGCCCCACCACCGCCGACGCAAAAGACCTGGGCAAGGCCAAATAGTCGCGGGTACGACAATCAGGGCGCTGTCGTCACAGAACGGGTGCCAAGTCTGGCCTCACACGGGCAACGGCAGGCACGCCACCGCGTCCCCGGCTCTTGCACTTTCTGGCGGGATGATCACCAAGCCGCTCGCCTGAGCCAGTCCGCGCAGCATGTTTGAGCCCCGCTTGTCGCACAGCTCCCAGCGGTTCGAGTAGGCTCCCGCGCCCGAGGCGTCCCGTGGTTGTGTGCTTTGCTGCATACCTTCCCCCGCCGAGGTGCCCACCGGCTTAGCGGGCATGACCCGCCACGCGGATCCGGCACCAGACCTGCCCTGACCGGGGTCAAAGTCGTGGGCCAGGCTCACGACCCCGGGCTGTTCGATGCCACGGCCCAGGGCACCTCGAAGCACGTGGGTGAGCACCAGCCGCAACGCCACCATCGCCGCCAACGGGTTACCCGGCAGACCCACATGCACCACCCCCGAATGTTCCATGAGAAACGTGGGGTGACCGGGACGCATGTTGAGTTCGGGGAACAGGACGTGGCCCGTCTCACCCGTGACCCGCCTCAGTGCGGCACGCCTGACCTCGTCGACCCGCGAATGCCCTGTTCCACCCGTGGACACCACAACGTCACACTGGCCCACTAGCTTCTCCAACGCGGCCTCAGTTTCCGCCTCACCGTCACCGATCCGCTCGCTGGCAACCACCTCGGCGCCCAACATCCGCACGTACGCAGGCAGCTGCGGACCAAACGCATCACGCACGAACCCGGGCTGAGGCAGGCCGGAGGCGACGACCTCGGTGCCGGTCAACAACAACCCCACCCGCGGCCGGGCACGCACCGGCAACACGTCATGTCCCGCCACCGCTGCGAACGCCACCTGAGCGGGCGTGAGCACCTCCCCGGCACGCGCGACGAGGTCTCCGGTGAGGGCTTCGCGACCGGCGCGGCGGATGTTTCGGCCGGGTTCCAAATCGCGTTGTGGCACCCCTGGTGCCAAGGAAACTCGCTCAAGAGCGGCCCCACTACCAACGCTAGTCCCGCTGGCCCCGTCGTGAGCACCAGAATCAACCTGCACCCACTCTTGCCGCACCACCGAGGTGGCTTCCGGCGGCACCAGCGACCCCGTCGCCACCGGCCACGCATTCTCCCCCACGATCCACGGCCCCGGGCCGCGCACCGCAAACCCATCCATGGCCGAGGAGTCATAATGCGGCACATCCCTCACCACCCGCACGTCCTGGGCGAGCACCTCGCCGACGCACTCGGCCAACGGGCGCGTGACCTGCGGGGCGGGCAGGCGAGCGCCACTTTCGTACGCGATCCGCATGGCGTCCAGTGGATTCGGCGCCTGGGCGGGGTCTGCTCCCGGCCCCGAGGCTCCCACCTGCCCGCTTTGTGATGTACCGTTTTCGACCATAGGGCCAGCGTATCCTCCAGCCGAAAGGTCACCATGCGTCGTTCCGTCCGCACCCGCGTCCACGTGTTTGGGCCCAACGGGCGTATCCGCACCAAAACCGACAAAGTCGCAGGCGAAGAACCCCTCGAAATCCGGCTGGGCGATCAGGAGTTCACCGTCATGATGCGCACCCCCGGCATGGACACAGAGCTGGTGCTGGGCCTGCTTCTGGGCGAAGGGATCATCCGCACTGCAAGTGATGTGGTGGAGATCGATTTCTCCACCGGCTTGGACCCTGACGGCACCCGCAACTACAACGTGGCTAGGGTGCGTCTTTCGCCCGAGGTGTCATCCGCCCTGGCAGACAACGGCGGGCTTCCGGCTGGGCAGGAAAGGAATGTTTACACCAGTTCGGCGTGTGGGATCTGTGGTACGGCTGCGCTGGAAGCAGTGACGAAGGTGTCGAGCTACCCGTTGCCCGCGCCCGAGCCATTCTTTGACCCTGCCACTGTGTGCGAGCTACCGAACATCATGCGCGACCAACAGCCCCTGTTTGCCACAACCGGCGGGATTCACGCGGCCGGGCTTTTCGATTTTGGGGCGGGATCTGGAACCGGGGCGACCTCGGGCACTTCTGCAAGCGCGAGCGCCACCTCCCCGGCCACCAAACCCACCTTGCTCACCGTCGCCGAGGACGTGGGCCGTCACAACGCCGTAGACAAGGTCCTAGGGTGGGCGATGCGCGAGGATCGCCTCCCGCTGAGTTCGTGCGTGTTGCAGGTGTCCTCACGCGCGTCGTTTGAACTTGTGCAGAAGGCGGCGATGGCGGGGGTGCCGGTTCTTTCGGCGGTGAGCGCACCCAGCTCCGCAGCCGTGGAGTTGGGGAACAGCCTGGGTGTGACCGTGATCGGGTTCAACCGAAAAGGGACGTTTAATGTGTATTCGGCCCCGGAGCGGCTACACGGTAACTGACCTGCTCCAGAGCTAAAGCCGGCCAGTCTAGAACGGGCCACTCTCCACCACACGGGTATCAAACTTCATTCCAAAGTTGGTAGAGTTGGAGCCCTATATCCCCCACGCCTCTCCAAGGAAGCGCACTTGGGGGATTTTTCATGCCAAAAGAGACTGGACCAGACCCTCACCACCCCCAAACCCAGCCTTAACCCTTGCCTAGTTCCCGCATCCGTGTGCGGACCGCCTCGGCCTGCTCTTCACCACCAATGAGACTGCGGATCGCGCGCTGTTCAGCCGCGAACGCATCACTCAACGACGCGCGACCGCTCAAGTCCACGAGCATTTTCGCCTGCGTCAGCGCTGATCGGGACTTCCCCGCCAGCTCACGTCCCAGCTCCAGGGCGCGCGCGTTCGCGTCCTGAGCCAGCTCCTCAACCAACCCCATCTCGTAGGCCCGCTGCCCAGTAACCACTTCACCGGTGAAAATCATGCGCTTGGCGTTCCCGGCCCCCACCACACGTGGCAGAAGCTGAGTACCGCACATATCTGGCACGATCCCCCAGTTGATCTCCATCATCGACAGCTTGGCATCCGGCTGAGCAACCCGCAGATCCGCACCCAACGCAATCTGCAAACCACCACCGAACGCCACCTTCTGCACCGCCGCAATCACCGGCGCTTCCACCTGCTGCCACACAAAAACGGCCTGCTGCGCCAACGCCTTCGCCGGACCCACACCCTCGCGGGCCTCCGGCAACTCCGCCTGACCGCCAGCCATTTTTGTGAACTCGCTCATGTCCAGGCCAGAACAGAACCCGGCACCCTTACCGGTCAGCACCACGGCGGCCACGTCGTCGCGCGCCTCCACGAACCGCCCCGCATCCACCAAATCCGCAAACATCTCATGTGTGAGCGAATTCAAGGTCTCCGGCCGGTTGAACTCCACATGCGCCAACCGGTCCTCAATCGTCAGCGTGACCGTTCCGTATTCGGCTTCGAATGCGTCCATGGTTCCCTCCGTTGTGGTTGCCCCGGCAAAAGCCCGAGGTGTCACTTTCCTATGTTGTTCTGTCACCTATGACTTCAAATTGCGCGAGTACGTGCGCACCATGTCTGGGTTGAGGTCTGAAATTGACCCAGCCCCCATGAGTTGCATGGTGACGGTCATTTCGTTTTCCAGAATCTCAAACACCTTGCGCACCCCAGCTTCACCGGCGGCCATGAGACCGTACAGGTACGCCCGCCCAATGAGCGTGAAGTCGGCTCCCAAGGCCAGCGCACCAATAATGTCCTGACCACGCATGATGCCCGAATCCAGGATGATCGGCACGTCCTCACCCACCGCTTCACGGACCACCGGAAGCGCTTCCAAGGTGATAGGCGCGCGGTCGAGCTGACGACCACCGTGGTTGGAAACCACCAACCCGTCAGCCCCGGCGTCCAAAGATTTCGACGCATCCACCTCGGTCAGAACGCCCTTCACGAACAACTTGCCGGGCCACACCGACCGAATCCACTTCAAGTCCTCAAAACTCAACGTGGGGTCAAACATGGATGAAGTGAGGCTGGCCAGATCCGACACCTCGTTCGACAGCGACGCGTACGTCAGCGGATCAGTAGTCAAGAAGTTAAACCA
>CABTZC010000085.1 GCA_902489185.1 uncultured Brevibacterium sp.
AGAGCCTCTTCTGCGAGTGCGCGCGTTCCCAGTTCTGGATAGCGCATGGGAATGCGCACGTAATCATGCCCCAGGTTGAGAACGATCGTGTCCCAGTTCGCCGATTCGACGAAGTCTCCAAAGCGCGACACCAAGGTTCCACGTAGCCACGCACGCGTATCTTCAGGTGGGTTCGTCACGGCGCGCTCAACGGCCTCGGGCGTGGTCAGTCGTCGGATCCTACCCGATGCTTCGAGTTTGTAAAACAAGCCTTTTTCCGGGCGCACATCGTGGTACTGCACATCGATGAGCTGCAGTTTGGGGTGATCCCACGGCAGGTTTTGTTTACGCACATAACCCTGGAGCAGCTGGTACTTCGCAACCCAGTCGATCGAATCAGCCAAGGACAACGGGTCGGACGCAAGCCCCTCAAGGAACCGCTCCCACTCAGCTACGACCTCGGCGGTGGCCTCACAGTGAGGATCCATGTGGGCCTTCACCGCGTCCAGGTACGCGTGTTGAATCTCCAAAGCCGTCATCTCTCCCCCACCTTCCAGCGGAAGGCCTGCAGACAGCCCGAGGTCGTGTGAGACCGTGTACAGCGCCTCAACTGGGTCTTTCAACAGGATCTGAGGAGCCAAGCCACGTTCGATCAGCGCCAGCACCAAGGATGTGGCGCCAAATCGCACCAGGGTGGCCGGTTCCGCCAGCGTGGCGTCGCCGATGATGACGTGCAGACGGCGGTACAGCCCGGGTTCTGCGTGTGGTTCGTCACGCGTGTTGATGATGGGGCGGCGCAGGGTCGTCTCCAGCCCCACACGTTCTTCGAAGAAGTCTGCGCGGGAGGAAATCTGAAATCCAGGGACTGACGCAGACTGCCCAATACCTACGCGACCAGACCCGCACAGGATTTGACGGGTGACGAAGAACGGGGTGAGCCCCTCAACAATCGAGTCGAACTCAACCGCCCGGTCCACCAGGTAGTTTTCGTGGGTCCCATAGGATGCGCCCTTGGAGTCGGTGTTGTTCTTGTACAGGTTCACCGGCTGGTCGCTGGTTTCCAGATTGCGCACCGCCTCGAGCGCTACGAGGTCACCTGCCCGGTCATAGAGCACCACGTCACGCGGGTAGAGGCTTTCGGGGCTTGAATACTCCGGGTGTGCGTGGTCGACGTAGAGCCGCGCCCCGTTTTCCGTCACCACATTGGCCAGATACTGCGCCTCAGGTTGAGAGTCTGGAAGGTGCGTGAGCTGCGAAATATGCGCGTCGTCAACGCTCATGAGAAAGCCGCGGGCGTCGGCAAGGGGGCTCTCGGCGGAGAAATCCCAGAAGTTCTGGCTTGATTTCAATCCCCGAGGTTGTGCATAGGCATCGACAACCCGTGCCGAATCTCGCATGGGGTTGGCTTTGGGGTTGCCCGGTTGCCAAACGCCGAACTCGGTTTCGGCACCCATTACACGCCGAACACTAATCACGTGAACCTCCCTGCCTCGCATCTACACTATGAGCGTGTCACGAAAATCAACGTCTCATCTTCTTATCACCCTAGTCACCGACGCCGTCCTCGTGTGTCTTTTTGCCATTGTGGGATACTACACACACGCCCAGAACCTTGAGTTCTCTGGAATTGCGCGCACCGCCTGGCCGTTTATGGCGGCACTCGCGATCGCGTGGCTCGCCAACGCGGTGTGGACCGCACCACTAGCCCCGCTTCGTACTGGCGTGGGCATCTGGGCAACTACAGTCTTGGTGGGAATGATCATTCGTATCATTCTGGGCGAAGGCACCGCCGGACCGTTCATTCTGGTTGCTTCGGGTGTCAACCTTTTCACCCTGGTCGGCTGGCGCGTACTGGCCAGCCAACTCGCAGGAAAAGGCGCCCGGTAGCCACACAACGTGTATGTGGCGAGTAGGCGTCAGAACATTGACATGTGCGTGATCCGCTCGCCTTTCTTTCCGGAAACCCGTGCCCACTCGTCGGGGTTTGACGTGTTGGGTAGGTCTTCGTGTTCACGGAACTCTTCGCGAATGGCCGTGTGGAGGTGCTCCCACGTAATGCCGCGTTCGCCTGTCGACAACAGCGACTTAATGGCGTGTTTCTTTGCCCGGTCGACCACGTTGGAAATCATGGCACCGGAAATGAAGTCGCCAAAGTACAGTGTTTCTTTCTTCCCAGACACGTAGGTCACTTCGACAAACCGGTTCTCATCCGTGCGCGCGTACATAGTGTCTACACACCTGTCGATGAGGTCTTTCACAGCGTCCTGGGCAGTGGTCTCAACCGTGTGAATGGGCAATTCAGGCGTCAGATACTTGCTGAAAATATCCCGTGCACCATTCTCATCGGGTCGTTCGATGCGGATTTTGACATCGAGTCGGCCGGGGCGCAGAATCGCTGGGTCAATGAGATCCTCACGGTTCGACGCACCTACAACAATGACGTTTTCGAGCTTTTCAACTCCGTCAATTTCGGCTAAGAGCTGAGGAACAACCGTGGTTTCAACGTCGGAGGACTTACCCGTCCCGCGGGTGCGGAAGAGCGATTCCATTTCGTCAAAAAACACTACTACGGGTGATCCTGCGGTTGCCTTTTCTCGAGCCCGAGCAAAAATCTGCCGCAGCTGACGTTCGGTTTCACCCACGAACTTGTCCAGAAGCTCTGGCCCCTTAATGTTCAGGAAGTACGAACGCGTTGAGGTATCTTTCCGACGCTTGGCCAAGGAATTTGCCACCGCTTTCGCGATGAGGGTTTTACCGCATCCGGGAGGGCCGTACAGCAAAATACCTTTAGGCGGTTTCAGCCCGTGTTCCGTATACAGTTCAGGGTGTTCAAAAGGAAGTTCGACAGCGTCCTGGATCTCTTCGATCTGGTGGTCCAGTCCCCCAATGTCGCTGTAGGAAATATCCGGAACGGTTTCCAGTAGCAACTGGTTGGACTCGGGTTTCTCGACGTGTTCAAACGCGAACTGCGTCTTAGAATCGACCAGTAGGTGATCGCCGGGCCGAACTGTGATCTGGCGAAGCGGCGCTGCCAGAGTAAAGATCTGTTCTTCATCGTTGACACCACCGACAAGAACTCGGTCACCCAGAACTTCACGCACGGCTACAACCGTTCCCGCTGCGTGGAAGTCCAGCGCTTTGAGAACCACCAGCCCTTCAGACAGCAACACGGTCCGCCCGGGTTGCAGATCATCGGCAACCACCTCGGGCGCCACCGCCACCCGCATTTTGCGGCCGGCATAGTGAACGTCACACCGGAGGTTCTCACCCGGAACGGCCTGAACCACCGTGGCGTAGGAGTTAGGTGGTTCGGTAAGCGCATTCGCTTCTGCACGGATACGCTCAAGCTCGTCACGCGCTTGGCGCAGGGTTTTCGTCAGGGCTTCATTTCGTTGCGCAGCGTTAAACAGTTGCTGGCGAAGGCCAGCAAGTTCCTTGCGCACCTTTGGCAACTCAGCTTCCGTCATGTTTCCTCCTGACCAATAATCCCGGCTCGCTTTCCCGCTTCTCGCGCGGCTCGACGCAGCTTCTTACCCGTTGTGTTGGGCATTCCCAACGCTTCCTCTGTGACCTCACCAGACTGCCACGCGTCAATGTCTTCTTGTGACGGCTGTTGCCCTTGCGGGCGTTTCTTCTTTTCAAGTGGCGTGGCACCTGGCGCAAGACGCCTGGCAAACACCAGGAAGCCCGTGTGCCCGATCATGCGATGTTCGGGACGAACCGCTAACCCTTCCACGTGCCAATCACGCACTGTGCTCTCGAGCGCTCTCGGTTCGGTGTACAGACCACTGTCTTTGAGCGCATCAACGGTCCGCGACATCTGTGGCACTGTGGCGACGTAGCACACGACTACTCCGCCTGGGCGAAGAGCGTGCGAGACCGCGTCGATACATTCCCACGGCGCAAGCATGTCCAAGACAACACGGTCTACCTCACCTGCCCCATATTCGGCTGGTAGCGCATGGGCGAGGTCCCCAATGCTGAGCTTCCACGCAGGGTGAGACTCAGCAAAGAAATCCTCAATATTGCCCTGGGCGATCTGAGCGAACTCCTCACGGCGTTCAAAACTGTGAACCACACCCGAATCTCCTACGGCCCGTAAAAGAGCAAGTGTGAGAGCCCCAGATCCGACCCCGGCTTCAACGACCGTGGCACCCGGGAAAATATCGCCTAGGGTCACGATAAGCGCAGCATCCTTGGGATAGATCACCGCAGCGCCCCGCGGCATAGACAACACAAAGTCTTCATACAGTGGGCGTACAACTTGGTAGTCAACGCCTGCGGTGTTGGCCATCACCGTTCCTTCAGGCTGGCCAATCAGGTCGTCGTGAAAGAGTTGCCCTTTGTGGGTGTGGAATACGTGGCCCGGCTGCAGCATAATCGTGTGAAGCCGACCTTTGGGGTCGGTCAATTGCACTTTGTCTCCGGCACGAAGGCGTCCACGCCGGTCCTGGGCTCCTGTTGAGTGTTGTGAAGTCACCTCATCAACTCTAGCGTGTCCTGACACGGGGCCACGGACCTGTTCTACACGTGGAGCAATTCGTCGAAAAATTCCTGCAAGTCGATAACTCCAGTAAGCGTGTTGTCCTTCATCACCAGACAGAACTGCGCTTTAGGCCGGTGGGTGAGGGATTCCAACAGGTGAGGAGCACTAATGTCGTTCGGTACGCCAATCCAGCCTCCGAGCGGGTTCGCATAACTGTGCACTAAATCGTCTGAGGCGTTTGTATTTACGATTGCTTGCGTTGCAGCATGTCGGTCAAGTAACCCGTACGGAAGTCCACGTTCGTTCAAAATCACCACAATGGTTGACGGACCAGCGACCGAATCCGCGTATTCCAAGGTCGCGTCAATGCTGGCGTTCCATGAGGCTGCGATTGCAGGTTGGATGACCTTTTGTAAGTCGTACGTTTCCATTCGTCGCGCTCGTTGCGCATGTTTAGCTGCATCGGCAGCGGAGAACCACAGCATGATGGCGATGGCCGAGGTCCAAATAAGTGTGATGATGTCCGGCTTCCGACCGGCGATAAGCGGTCCCACGAACGCACCCACGATGAAGAGCACTGCGATGACCCGACCGATGAGTGCGGCCATGATGGTGCCGGTGAATTGGGACCGAGTGATGCGCCAGATAAGAGCCTGGAGCGCCCATCCTCCGTCGAGTGGAATACCTGGCAGGAGGTTGATGAAACCGAGTGCGGCGTTAGCGAAAGTAAACGCCAAAAGAAGCAGCCACACGACCGAGCCCTGCTGAGTTGAGGTCATTCCCCACCAGCCCAGCGCGGCGAGCCCGATATTTACAAACGGACCAACGATCGAAATGATGAAGCTGTGAGTGGCAGCCCGAGTCGAGTTGTCGTCCGTCCTGGGTTCAAAACGGGTAAACCCACCCCAAATGTTGAGTTCGATCGCAGCGACCTTTTGCCCAGTTAGGGTTCCTGCGATCGCGTGTGCCAGTTCGTGTAAGAACACCGAGCTAAACAGCAGAACCGCGTAGGTGAAGGCGACAAACCACGCACCTATTCCCAAGTCAGGGCTGAAATGTCTCACCCATGGGGTAAACAGCATCGTTATGACGGCTGCGGCAACGAACCACGACCATGCCAAAATAATTGGGGTGCCTAAAAAACGGCCGATGATCAGGCCGTTCGATGCTCCCTGTTGTTTGGCGTGTGGCATGGCTTCATCCTAACGGCCCAACGGTCGCTGGGCGTGCTATTTCGTTCCTGCGTGGCTCGAAGTCGCTATTGTGGTTCCATGGCTGAACTTATTGCGCTGTCTCCTTCGCGGGCGAATGATTTTGTTTCGTGCCCCTTGAAGTTTCGTTTTAGAAGCGTAGACAAGATTCCAGAACCACCGTCCCCGGTCGCGTTCAAAGGAACCCTCGTACACGCGGTTCTTGAACAGCTGTTCGATGTGGTCCCGGAGCAGCGCACGCTCGATCACGCTAACACTCTCATTGAGCCCACGTATGCGTCACTTGCGCAGAAAAATTCCGACGTTTCAGATCTTTTCCCTAAGCAAACTGACCGCGACAAGCTCTTTACGGAGGCCGCGTCACTTGTCCGCGCCTATTTCACGCTAGAGCTCCCTCAAAACCTCGAACCTGACGCTCGGGAAAAGTTCGTCCAGACAGAACTGCCGGGAGGCTTAAGGTTGCGCGGATTTATTGACCGGGTTGACCGTGCCTCCGGTGGCGAGGTACGTCTGGTCGATTACAAAACGGGTAAAGCACCTAAGCCCCAGTATTCCCGAGAAGCCGATTTTCAAATGCGTTTCTACGCACTTGTCCACTACCTTCTCACTGGCGAGACAGTTCACACACTTCAGCTCATGTACTTGGGATCAGGGCACGTGAAAGAGCTCAGACCCACCAGGCATGACATTGAGCGCACCTTCTTCCAGGTTGCTGATGTGTGGACCGACATCAGCGGCTGCGCCGAATCAGGTAACTGGCGCCCCAAGAAGTCACCGTTGTGCAACTGGTGTTATTTCAAAAACATCTGCCCAGCGTGGGGCAACGAGGCGCCACAAGCCCCAGAAATTACAAACGTTGCAGCGGTCGAACCAGACTTCCCAGAGTTTCAGCGTTAAGTCCCTCTAAAGTTTGAACCAGAACGGCTCCGGGCTGTTCTTCCAAGGGCACGTGATTTGGAATGCCCACAGTGAGCGTGCCAGCTGCAATGGCGCTGGCCATACCCGGTAACGAATCTTCCAAAGCGATACACGCAGAGGGTTCCACGCCGATCGCTGAAGCACCTGTTAGATACGGCTCAGGGGCTGGTTTTCCTCGGGTGACTTCGTCGCCTGTAATCAGCGTTCGGAAGGTACCCTCGGGCAATCCGTCAACCACCGCCTGAGCGAGCGGGCGGTACGACATAGTCACGAGAGCCATGGGCACCTCAACGGCTGCCAATGAAGCGATCAGTTCTTGTGCTCCGGGCCTGAACGGAATACGTTCTTTTACCCGTTCAATGACACCTCGCACAAGCGTCTCCACTACTTCGCCCGTGGCAAGTGGCAGTCCAAAGGACCTCATGATGTCTGCAGAGGTGGTCAGTTCATTGCCCACCATGAGCATCGCTTGTTCGTGGGTCCACCCCAGCCCGTGAGCAGCCATGAGTTCAGTCTCAGCTGCCATCCAATATGGCTCTGTGTCGACAAGGGTTCCGTCCATGTCCCACAAGACAGCATCGTAGTTGAGGCTCATACCAGTTTGATTCCAAGCAACGCATCGATCGCTTTCACTACGGCTTCCGATTCACTTTCTGACGTGTTCTGGTCACGCGCGGCCGCCCAGTCGTCAATCAGAGAAAGCGCAGTAGGCGTGTCCAGATCATCAGCCAGGCACTCACGGAGTTCCCGGATGACGTCCTTCGATACGTAATGGTTTCCACATTCCGCAGCGCGTTTCCACTGATCTAAGCGCTCCGTAGCTTTAGCCAAGGCGGCATCGTCGTACATCCAGTCCGAACGGTAGTGGTGGTCCAGAATTGTGAGTCGGATTGCCATGGGGTCCACCCCTTGCTGACGCAATTGCGACACCAACACTAAATTGCCCAACGACTTGCTCATCTTTTCGCCTTCGTAGCCCACCATTCCGGTGTGCATGTACGAGTGAGCCAGTGGGGTGTCTAACCATGCGGCGGCGTGTGCCGCACCCATTTCGTGGTGTGGGAACACCAAGTCGTTGCCTCCACCCTGAACGTGCAGTGGCAGGCCTGCGTATTCCTGAGCTATAGCGGTACATTCGATGTGCCACCCTGGGCGTCCGGCCGGTAGCCCGTCTGGGTTCCAGGATGGTTCGCCTTCGCGCTGTGCTCGCCACAGCAGTGGGTCAAGTGGGTTTTCTTTTCCTGGAACGTCCGGGTCTCCCCCGCGTTCAGCGAAGTATTTCGCCATCGTGGCTTCATCGTAATGCGACACTGAACCAAAAGGTGGCGTGTACTTCGAATCGACCCTGAAGTACACGTCTCCATTGTCCAGGCTGTATGCAAAACCCTTATCCAGCAGTTCAACGACGCTGCGTGCAACCAGGTCCATGGCTTCGACTGCACCAATATAGTGCGTGGGCGGAATAACGCGCAACGCTTCCATGTCCGTGCGGAAAAGGTCGATCTGTTCGCGCGCGAGTTCTCGCCAGTCCACTCCAGTCGCCTGGGCACGTTCTAACAGAGGGTC